>JAIBAQ010000063.1 GCA_019695095.1 Candidatus Hydrogenedentota bacterium | reverse complement strand
GCGAGGCGCTCAACGCTACGTGCGCGGTAGTACCCGGGAAGCACCTCGTCCTCGGCGGCCTCAACATGCCCAAAGGCCAATTGGTCCTGCTGCTTTCGATCGCGGAGTAACCCTCTCCCGCTGTAAGCGGAATGCGGCCTCTGTGTAGCGTGCCTTGCAGCATAGTGCGGGACTCCCGCCTCAGCAGATAACGACTACCCCGCAATGTACATCGGCACGATTCAGCGTCTCGGCGGATTTCGGGCCAACCCATAACGCTGTCGTGAGTACTTCATTCGAATGACAAAAAACGTCACTTCACGACACGCCGTTGTCACGTAATTACCACTCAACGTCGCTATTCACACACGTAGACACCCCTTAACTCTTTATAATAAAGCAACTTGCCACTCGGGATCTCGTCTTGGCACCCCGCTTGTTATTATTCATCGCGAAAGTTGAACGCAATCTCACCCATGTGAGGGTGAGTATTCGAATCTTGGCAGTAACGGGTTTCAATTGGAGGGTTACGGTATGAAAATGCAACACAAAGAATCCGGTTTCACACTCATCGAGTTGATGATCGTAGTCGCCATCATCGCGATCATCGCCGCCATCGCCATCCCCAACCTGCTCCGCTCCCGCATGAGCGCAAACGAAGCGAGCGCGGCTGGCGCGATGCGCACGATTTCCACGGGTGAAGTGGCATTCCAGACGGCAGCATTTGTTGACACCGACGCAGATGGTACGGGCGACTATGGTTCCTTGGCGCAATTGGCAAATCCCGACGGCGCCGGCGCGACCCCGCCCTTTATCGATCAGGTTCTTGGCGCGGGTTCGAAGCAAGGCTATGTGTTCACGGTCAACGTCGTGAATGGTACTGCGACGACAATGCCCGCATACACCTGCACGGCAACCCCGGCAGCGGCTGGCCGGACGGGTTACCGCCAATACTTCGTCGACGAATCGGGCGTCATCCGGTTCACGGCAGACGGCAGCGCGGTAACGGTATCCTCCTCTCCGCTCAACTAACGCAATCTGCTGGTAGACTGCCAGCTTCCTAGGCTGCGAGCGGCGGGCTCCCCACCGAGCCCGCCGCCTCACTTTTTTGCCTCGAGCACCGGCAGCATACGACCTACTTGACAACCTGTAATGACAATATGCCCCGTTTTTCGCAGTCTTTTGGACGCGCAAGGGGTCATGTGGAAATCCTGCCCGCCCAGAAGGTACACTCCCCACTGAATCAGCAGCCACAGGGGGCCGGATGAAACACGTATTCATGGGCGCATTTGCGGGGATGCTTCTGCTATCCCTCGTCGCGCACGTTTGGGTACCTGCGTCGGACCCCAATCGTATTAAGCTCATCTGGGCTTGTGATGACAGCCCCACCCGTCGCGAGCAAATTGCCCTTTTCAACCAGATGAATCCCGAGTACGAGCTTACCCTGGACCCTAACCCGGGGGCCTTTGAGAAGATCATGGTTCAGTGCCTTGCAGGGGTCGGTCCTGATCTCTATGACAGCTACTTCCCCTGGCAGACGTCGCTCTTCGCGCGGGCTGGCATCGCCTACGACCTTACGGACGAGCTACCGAAGATAGGAGTGGACATCGACGAGATCTGGCCCTGCGCCAAGAACACGGTCATCTTCAACAACCGCGTCTATGGGCACCCAGGCAACGCGAATGCGCCGGCCATCTGGTACAACAAGCGACTCTTCGACGAGGCGGGCATACCGTATCCCGACGCCAACTGGAAGTGGGACGACTTTATCGCCATCGCCAAGAAGCTGACTATCCGCGACGAGCGCGGCCGCCCCGTGCAGTACGGCTTTCTCGGGTACTGGGACTGGAAATCGGTTCTCTACCAGTGGGGTGCGTCGATGTACACGCCGGAAGGTACGCGCTGCACACTCGATTCGCCTGAATCCATCGCGGCATTCACCTTCCTCCAGGACTTGATCTTCAAACACCGCGTCATGCCCTCGTACTCGGAGGAACGCTACATGGCGCGCTCCGGCGGTTGGGGTTTCGAACACCTCAACATCTTCGCTGCAGAGCGCGGTGCAATGGCAATCGGCGGTCGCTGGTGGCTCCAACTCATGCGACAACCGGAGTTCTCCAAGCTACGCCTCGGCACGGCTCCGCTACCCGCAGGCCCTACGCGCCGCATCATGGGGGGCGCGCGCGCCACAATTGTAAACACCAACGGCAAGCACCTTGACGCCGCGCTGAAGTTCATCCAATGCCTGCACAGCAAGGAATGGAACGAATTGATTAACAAGCAGGCGGATGCCCTGGCCCCCGTGAAAAAGTACTGCTACACCGACGAATTCCTGCATGACCCGCGCTATCCGCAGGAAGACTACAACCAAGTCTGGCGCGACTCGCTTGAGAATGCGGTGCCGGAAGAAAACTCCCCGTATGTCAACGGCGGCACGGTCGACAAGATTCTAAAGATACAGACGGAGCTCATCCGGCTGGACCAGAAATCGGCGGAAGCGGGCGTCCGCGACGCGACCAAGCTCATCAACGAGGCAATCGTCGACCTGTTGCGGATGGACCCGGTCATTAAGGAGCAATACATGGAGGCTGTCTCCAACGGGGCGCGGCCCGCGTGGGATCGCCCGGAAGACGCGCCATGAAGCGAGCCGCTTCAGTCAGAACCACGGCCCTTTTGTTTCTGGCGCCGAACCTCGCGGGCTTCCTTGTCTTCACCTTGGGACCTGTACTGTTTTCATTGGGAGCGGCGTTCACGAACTGGAACCTGATGAAGACGGTCCCGCTGCACTGGATTGGGCTCGGCAACTTTGTAAAACTGTTCCATGACCCGCAATTCTGGCTCTACTTCAACAACACCATCTACCTCTTGCTCTCCATGCCATTCTGCATCGCGGGCTCGCTCGCGCTCGCGATTCTCTTGAGCCGCAACATCCGTGGCGTAATCGCGTACCGCACCCTCTTCTACCTGCCCAGTTTCACTTCCGGCATCGCCATGTTCATCCTCTGGAAGAAGCTCTTCAATCCCCACTTCGGTCCGATTAACCTTGTCATCGAGTGGTTCTTCGATCTCTTCGGATTGACCGGCTGGCATGCCCCAGACTGGCTGGGGTCCACGCAGAACATCGCGGCGCTGGCCGCCGACCACGTTGGGATCGACTTCACGCAATTCGGCTTCGGAGCGCGCGACGCCATCGTCATCATGACCATCTGGATGTTCGTGGGCGGCTCCAACATGCTCCTCTACCTCGCGGGCATCGCCAACATTCCCAAGGACCTTTTCGAGGCGGCGGACATTGACGGCGCGGGCATGTGGGCCAAGTTCCGCCACGTCATGTGGCCCCAGCTCGCCCCAACTACCTTCTTCATCGTCGTCATGAGTTTTATCACCGGGTTGCAGGGTGGCTTCGAGCAGGCCCGAAGCATGACAGAAGGCGGCCCGGCGGGCACTACAAAAACGCTCGCCTACTATATCTACACAAAAGCCTTCGAAGAGTTTGAGATTGGCTACGCATCCGCCGTGGCATGGGTGCTGTTCTCGATCATTTTTGCGATAACTATGGTGAATTGGCGCTATGGAAGCAGGCACGTCAACTACTAAGAAACAGCCGCGAGACGGACGTCAGGACCCCGCATGGCTGCGTCTGACGTTTCACGTCGTCCTTATGCTTATCGCCCTCATGATGATGACGCCCTTCGCGTGGATGATCCTCACCAGCCTGAAACCCCTCAGCGAAGTCGAAATGCTCAACCCAATCCCTACCGAATGGCGCTTTGGAAATTACATGGATGTGTTCACCACGGAGAACATCTCCTTCGGCAAGTATTACTTTAACAGCATCCTCGTCGCGGGCTGGGTTACCTTGCTTACCTGCATTACCAGCGCCATGGCCGCGTTCGCATTTGCGCGGCTCGAATGGCGCGGGCGCGATACCGTCTTCAAGCTTTATCTCGCAACGATGATGGTGCCTATCATCGTGACAATGATTCCCAACTACACGATCCTGGTGTCGATGAAACTCCTGGACTCCTATCTCGGACTGATCATCCCCGTTTCGTTCAGTGCCTTCGGCACCTTCCTCCTGCGTCAATTCATGCTCACCATTCCTCCGTCACTCGATGAAGCCGCCACCATCGACGGCGCGAATTCCTGGCAGGTCTTCTGGGAACTCATCATGCCGCTGTCACGATCCGGCCTGATCGTGCTTGCCATCTTCACCTTCATCGGCAACTACGGGAGTTTCCTGTGGCCGCTCATCCTCATCAAGACCGAGCACTTGCGAACCCTGCCCGTTGGCATGCTCTACTTCGACACCGTCTACGCCCAACAAACAAACCTCATCATGGCCGCCTCCGTTCTTAATGTGCTGCCGATGATCATCCTGTTTGTTTTGATGCAGCGCTACCTTGTGAGCGGCATTCAGTTGGGCGGCGTAAAGGGGTAATCCCGCAAGCTCCGTCGCTTCGCCTGCTTCCTCTAATCGGCTGGTTCGTCGCCTTTCGATGCTGCTTGAAGCGATTCGGCGACTGCGCGGGCCAAGTCGACCCGAGTAAATGGTTTGTGCACAAATTTAAAGAGTCCATTGCGTCCCGCATGCCCGCTAATCGACTGTTCGCTGAATCCGGACAATAGAATTATGGGCAGATTCGCGCGAATTGCGCGCAATTCTTGCGCAAATTGAGTACCCGTCATAGACGGCATGGTCTGATCGGTTATGACCAGGTCAAATGCTTCCGGAGATTTGCGGAACTCCTCCAACGCCACTGGACTTCGGTTGTACGTGACCACGCGGTATCCAAAGCCTTCCAGCATGCGCTGCCCCAGGCGCAAGAGCGCGTCTTCGTCATCCACCAGCATGATGCGCTGATTCCCGCCGGACTCGACGCTGCCTGCGCGCGGCGCATTAGAAGGTATCTCCGCCGGCGCCAGCCGTGGGAAATAGACCGTGAAACTCGTGCCTTTGCCTACTTCACTGTACACCGCGATCTCGCCACCCAGGCTCGAGACTATGCCGTGAACCGTGGAAAGGCCAAGGCCAGTGCCCTTCCCTTTTTCTTTGGTAGTGAAGAAGGGATCGAAGATCCGCTCCATCGTTTGAGCATCCATGCCATGACCCGTATCGTTCACGAGCAACTGCACGAACTCCTTCCCGCTCTCCAAATGAGGGTACCTTCCAGCAAGATCGTCATCGGCGACAATCTCATCGAGCGAAATTGACAGAACACCTCCGCCCGCTTCCATCGCATGATACGCGTTCGCGCAGAGATTCATCACGACTTGATGAAGCTGAATGGGATCCGCGAATACATGTCCCGAATGACCATTGGTTTCGACCACGATCTCTATTGTCGACGGAATCGTTGGCCGCAGCAGCCGCATGGCCTCGTCGACAACTTCCTTCAAGCTCACGTTGCGGCACTGCACCTCCAACTGTCTGCTGAACGTCAGAATTTGCCGGACCAGATCCCTCGCGCGAAGACTCGCCTGCACAATCTCCTCGGCACTTCCGCGCGATTCATCCTCATGAAGATTTCCTCTGAGCAGCAGTTCAGAATGCCCAAGAATGGACGCGAGGATATTGTTGAAATCGTGCGCGATTCCGCCCGCAAGCGTACCGATAGACTCCAGTTTCGCAGCCTGCTGGAGCCTCTGCTCCATGATCGCCTCCTGCGACACGTCTCGAAGCACGATCACATAGCTCACCATCTCGCCCAGGTTATTGAACATCCGCGAAACGGTCATTTCGACGCTGCACGTCCCTCCGTCGCCCTTCCTCAGCTTGAAACGTCCTTCAAGAGCGCTACCCGCCGAAATGGCTTCCCAAAGCGGGCGGCCTTGGCCCGGAGTCGAATCTATCTCGACCAATACATCGACTGCTTGCTGCAGCCGTTCTTGCCGTGGGATTCCGGTCAATCGCTCGTATGCGGAATTGACGTACAGTACTTTGCCTTCCGTGTCGATGATGGCAATGACTTCCGACGCTTGCTCCACGGCCATTCCAAGCTGATGGAGCTCCTGTTCCACGCGCTTTCTCTCCGCCATCTCCTCATGCAGCAGCAGGTTGCTTCTCAGGAGTTGAGATTGCTCGTCGCGCAATGCAGAAGTAGCGGCATTTGCGCTCGCCAATGATTGCTCCAAGCCCTTGAGAAGGACCGATAGCGACAGACTGATGACCGCATTTACGAAGAGAAAATTGAGCGTAGTGACAGACCATGCGACTAGCCGGTTGTCTTCCGGCAGAAAGGGACTGTAAAACCCGGTTCCGCTCGTGAACCCCACAAAAAGCAAGGTAACCGCGTTCAGCACGAGCGCGGCGATTGCCGCGCGCACACCTAGAAGCAAGCCCGCCATGACCGAGAACGCAAACAGATAGATTTGGCTAATTGGACCCACCGACACCAAAAGCCAAACGCCCAGCACATACATCATGGATATCAGGCCAACCGACCGGAAATGAAACGGAATCCTCTTGCCGAAGAAAAGTCCCACTGCAATCAGCAAAACCACGGTATCGATGAATGCTACGCCGTAGACCCCGCCGACAATTGACATATACAAACTGGGGACGTACGTCACGGTGCCCAGAATCACACCAACAAACAGGATGGCGTTCAGAATGTACTCACGCCAGTACAAAAGGTCGACATCCCGACGGGAGGAATCGGGCTCAATCACGCGTCTGAACTCTCGCAAAAGGAAATGCATGGGCATAGAGTCGCAGTCCAACTTCACCGAGATTGACTTCACAACGGAACTGAACACGGCATAGATAGCGGGAAAGTTCGACGGCCGAAGTATAGCAGTCTTAGGTCGCGGATGCGCGTTTGCGCATGCCGCCGGAGCCATCGCACACGATGCACCTTCGACAGAATGCCCCTGCCCACGCAGCATCGCGCCTACCCCCATAGCCCGTCAAACTGCGAAAAGCTACGCTCGTTCCCGCCCCCTTCTGGTGACCCGCAGTTTGCGCGTCCCCGTCTGCGGCGTGCACAATATTCAGACTCCGTGTGCACCATGGCGAAAAAAGGAGTTGACGATGTGGACACTCTCCAGGCGGCAGTTTCTTGCCGCATCGGGCGCAGTCATGACAAGCCTATCGTTTAATGCCTATGCCGCCCCCAGCAGTCCCAAACGGATTGAGAAGATCGACATCTTTCCGGTCCGCTATCCGACCGTCATGCGCTTCAAGTTCTTCGAGGGTCCGACATCGAGCGGTGGACGTCCATCGATTCTCATCAAGATTACGGCGGACGACGGCACAATCGGTTGGGGTGAAAGCGTGCCTGTGCCGCGCTGGAGCTACGAAACGCTAGAAGGCGCGATTGCCACCATCGAGAACTACTTGAAGCCGATACTTATCGGCATGAATCCCTTCGATCTCCCCGGCATCCACGCCGCCATGAATCGGGAAATTGCCAATTCGTTTTCGACTGGCGCGCCGATCACCAAAGCAGGGATCGATATCGCGCTCCACGACCTAATCGGGAAAGCCTCGGGGCGAAACATCGCCGAACTGTGGGGACGCACCACCCCGGATGAACTGCTCCTAAGTTGGACGCTGAACCCGAAGACTCTCGACGAAGTGGAGCCGCTTATTCAGAAGGGGCGCGAAAAGGGATTCGAGAACTTCAATATCAAAGTCGCCCCAGACCCCAAGTTCGATCTCGAACTCTGCAAGATGGTCAAGCAACTCGCCCCCGACGGCTTCCTTTGGGGTGATGCCAACGGGGGATACGACCTTAAGACTGCCATGGATGTAATCCCCAAACTAGCGGACGCAGGGTTGGCTGTTCTGGAGGAACCGCTCCCCGCGAACCGGCTCACGGGCTTTCGCGACCTGAAGAAGCTCGGCGCATTGCCTATCATCTTGGACGAAGGCGTCATTTCACCATCCGACCTGATGGAGTTCATCAAACTGGATTGCTGCGACGGCGTAGCCATGAAGCCCGCGCGTTGCGGAGGTCTCGTGTCCGCGCGCGAACAGATCGAGATTCTGCACAACGCGGGCCTCTGGTTCCTCGGCAGCGGATTGACCGACCCGGATGTTTCGCTCGCCGCCTCGCTTATTCTCTACGGTGCGTTTGGCCTGAAGTATCCTGCGGCGTTGAATGGTCCCCAGTTTCTGGGCGCAAGTGTTATCACCGAACCTTTCACACCAGTGGGCGGAAAGGTTCGCATTCCCAAAGGACCTGGACTAGGTATCACTGTAGACGAGGCCAAGTTGGGCGCATTGGTTGAACAATCGAAGTCCGCATAGCAAGACAATCACAGGAGTCTCACGATGACACGTAAACTTATGCTCACACCAGTGACGTTGCTGCTTAGCCTTCACTGTCTTGCTATTGGGGCGGCTGCGGCCGCTTCGGATTTCGCCATACAAGAGAACCCCCAAGGAGTTACGCTGACAGACAAAGGCAAGCCGGTCTTGGTGTTCAATGCAGCGGAGGTAAAACCGCCTGAGGGCGTGGATCAGAAGTTTCGACGAGGTTGTTACATCCACCCGCTTTACGATCTCGACGGCAATGTCATCACGCAAGACTTCCCGAAGGACCATTTCCACCATCGTGGCGTTTTCTGGGCGTGGCCCAACTGCCACGTCGGCGACCGCAAGCTCAACGTATGGGAACTGGTCGATGCTCGCCCCGTCTTTGAGAAATGGACCGAAAAGGGCGTTTCGGGCGATACGGCGACCTTCGCTGTGGAAAACGGTTGGTACTTTGACGGGGATTCGACGCCGATCATCCGCGAACATATCCGGTTTGTCGTACATCCCGTTAAGAAGAAACATCGCGATATCGACTTCGAACTGACCTTCGAGAATGTGGCCGGCGATGCCGTTACCTTCCAAGGGTCGCCCGTCGACAAAAAGGGATACGGCGGCTTCTGCTTCCGTCCCGACGACGCATTCAAACCCTTCACGTTCACAGCCATCTCGGGACTTATTGCCGAAGACGCGCTATCGTGTCCGACACCTTGGGCAGACATCGCATGGAAGAACCCCAAGAGCAATCGCACCGAAGGTGTCGCGGTCTTTCAGCACCCATCCAATCCCGGCTTTCCCCATCCAGGATGGATCATGCGCCATTACGCATTCCTCGGCGCTTCCTGGCCGCAAAACGACCCTTACACCTTGAAGCCCGGCGAATCGTTCACGCTGCGCTATCGCCTCGTCATTCACAAAGGCGACGCCACGAAAGCAAAGCTCGGTTCCCTTTTCGAAGACTACCAGAAGTCCGCCAAACCGTAGGCAATACTGGTGTCGTCCTGGTCACATTGGTCCGCGAGATACGCCTTCGACCGGTTTCGGCTTTCCGTGTTCGAGTGGCGAAACCCGGATGCGCCTTGGCTCACGCCTGTGGCCATCGCCGCGATCCAGGCTTGGCTGAGGCCGCACCACGTCGCCCTCGAATACGGGTCTGGGCGCAGCACGCTCTGGATTGCGCGACGTGTCGCGAGGCTAACCAGTGTCGAGCACGACCCGAAATGGCATACGAAGATTACAGTGCAGCTAAAGGAAAAGGGCGTCGCCAACGTCACCCAGATCCTGCGCGATGCGCAGTCCGATGCCTATTTGGATCCCATACTCGAATTACCCGAATCCTCTCTCGACTTCGCATTGATCGACGGACTCTCGGATCGCCGTGACGTCTGCGCAGTCGCGGTGCTCGACAAGCTCAAACCCGGCAGCATGCTTGTGATCGACGACAGCCATCGCTACTTATCCTACGCAACGCGTGCGCCACTCGCGCTCGGGCCAAACCGCGATCCCCTGACCGAAACGTGGCGGCAATTCGACAGTGTCACGCAAGAATGGCCTCGCACCCTGACCAGCAGCGGTGTCACGGACACTCTCATGCTCCATCGCCCTGACCCTGCCTGAGCAGCCCATTTCAACTCTTGCATCCACCACACTCTTTGCGTATGGTGACGCTTCCACCTGTTTTGAGATACGAAAATGGAAGAGCACACTCCCCACATCAACTACGTCCGTTTCATGGGTACTGCAGGTTCCCGCTGGGTCGTTTCTAGGCAACTTCGCTCATCGGCGGGTACGCTCCTGTCTCTGAAGGGCAAGCGCATATACCTAGATCCCGGTCCCGGCGCTTTGGTTCGCTGCGCCATGGCCAGGCCGCCTATCGACCCCGCGACACTCGATGCCATCATCGTGACCCACGGCCACATCGACCACTGCAACGATGTGAATATCCTCATCGACGGCATGACCGCCGGTGGCTACAAGAAGCGCGGGGCGCTGTACGCCCCGCAATCTTGCCTGGAAGGGGGCAATTCGGTCGTCTTCAACTACCTACGTTCATTCTTGGATACCATCACCCCGCTAGCGGCCGACGAGCGCTACACCTTTCAGGACATTGCCTTCCGGACATCCGCCCCGCACCATCACGGCGTCGAAACGCAAGGCGTCATTTTCGAGGTGGACGGCGTGGAATGCGGTTTCCTTGTCGACTCGAAGTACTTTGAAGGTCTGGAAACTTCCTACGCGGGCGTCGACGTTCTAGTCATATCCGTCACGTTTCTGGAGGAGCCCCCCCATCCCTCCATTCTCCACCTATGCATTGACGATGTACGCCGCATCGTGCGCGGTGCTTCCCCGGGCAAGGTCGTACTCACTCACTTCGGATTGTCGATGCTGGAGGCAAACCCCGAACGCGTAGCGGCGTCGCTGGCAGATGAATTGGGCGTGGAAGTCATCGCGGCTACGGACGGGTATCTGTTGCCGCTTGACGCGTGAATTCCACAACACTGCGCATGTTTATGGCATAATCAGACTTCCAGCAACGTGAGGAGTACATATGAGTTTCATTGCCGAACGCATGGGGCGCATCGATTCGAGCGGAATCCGCAAGGTGTTTGCCCTCGCCGCAACACTGAAAGACCCCATTAATCTGAGCATTGGACAGCCCGACTACGATGTCGATGACGAGGTGAAAGAAGTCGCCATCGAACAAATCCGAAAGGGATTCAATCGCTACACCCAGACCTGGGGCATCGACGAGCTTCGCGAAGAAGTTGTCGCCTATTACGAGCGGCGCTTCGGCGCAACGATCGAAAACGCGATGATTGTCGGTGGCGTCTCGGGCGGGCTCTTCCTCGCCTTGATGGCCACGGTCAATCCCGGAGACGAGGTCATCGTCGCCGATCCCTATTTCGTCATGTACAAGCATCTGACGAACCTGCTCGGCGGCGTCTGCAAATTCGTCGATACCTACCCCGACTTCAAGCTGAAAGCCGAAGCCGTCGAGCGCTCGATTACACCCAAGTCCAAAGTACTGATTGTAAACTCGCCCTCGAATCCCACCGGCGTGACTTTGACGATTGACGAAATGAAAGAACTCGCCGAAGTCGCCAAGAAACATAACCTGCTCGTCATCACTGACGACATCTACGAACAATTCATGTACGACGGCGCCCCGGCCAGCATGGCCGGACTGTACGAAAACACGATCGTGCTGAATGGGTTCTCAAAATCAGCAGGCATGACCGGATGGCGTATCGGCTACGCGGCAGGCCCCAAAGACATCATCAACGAAATGAACACGCTACAGCAATATACGTTCGTCTGCGCGCCCTCGTTCGCGCAGAAGGCTGCCGTGGTATCGCTGCACCAAGACACCTCCGAGAAGATTGCCGCATACCGCCAGAAGCGCGACCTCATTGCGGACGGCCTGCAACGCATCGGGTATACCCTCTCGAAACCCACCGGCGCGTTCTATGCCTTCCCCGAAGCCCCCGGCGGCGACGGCGACGCCTTCGTCAAGAAGGCCATCGAAAATAGTTTGCTCATCATCCCCGGCTCGGTATTCAGCGAACGGAAGACGCACTTCCGGTTGAGTTTCGCTGCGGACAACCGCGTGATTGAACGCGGACTGGAAGTATTAGAACGCCTGAAACGAGAATTCTAGCCCCATCAAGTGAGAGTAGCTGAGCCCGGCCATCGCGCCGGGCTTCTTTTGTCGCCATTGACCGTCGCTGTGTCAGGGTCTGCTGATCCGCCGCGCGGACCACTCCGCCGACACACTTGTCGGCATGCGACTATAAGGCATCCCTCTCACCCGCGCTTCTCCAACAGATGCATCACAGACAGATGTCCATTGGCCCGCGCACAGTCGAGCGGCGTTCTGCCCTCCTTGTCGCGGATATGCGAATCGGCGCCAAGCGCAAGCAGAAGTTCCGCCATCGCGCGCGAATCATCGTCGGCCGCCTCATGAAGGGGAGTCCACCCGGCCACGTTTACGGCATTCACGTCCGCTCCCCGCTGGACAAGGAGCTGAACCATGCCCTTGTTCCCGCTTCGAACAGCAAAGTAGAGGGGCGAGTCGCCATATCCATCGCACGCGTTCACGTTGGCGCCGAGGTCAACCAAGAGACGTGCGACCGTCATGCAACCGTTCTCAACAGCAAACATCAGCGGGGTGAAACCGTCGCCGTCTTTGGCCTCCAGCAACGAAGGATCGCTTTCAAAGAGCGCTTTAGCCTGAGGCCATTCTCCCGCAGCAATGGCATCGAACACCTTTGGGATCGCGTCGTTTCTCATAGGCGCTCCCTCATCCCATCACGCATCGGAGCAGCACATCCATTCTAAACCCAATGCGGGAAACGCTCAACGGGTGATTGCAGGGAGGAATCGATTGCAATGCGGGTGCGTTTACGAGTAAAAAGGGTTCTCGGATGAGGTCCATGCTCGAAGTCTGTCAGTAATGGAAGTCAATTCGCACGCTGTGCGGCGGTCATGCTACAATCCGAAGAAATGCAGACAATTACGACACTAAACGCACTTTATAAACCCATTCAGAAGGACCTGGACGCCGTTCGCGGCGCCGTGGCCGACCTGTGGACAGACGCCCTGCGTCTCGTTGACGGCAATACCGCCCATGCTCCTCAGGTCGGCGGCAAGATGCTCCGCCCTGCCCTGTGCCTGCTGTCCGCCGGGGCCATCGGCGGCGGAGACACGTCGCGTTTCGTTCCGCTGGCAACCGCGATGGAACTGTTGCACCTGGCCGCGCTGGCCCACGACGATGTCATCGACGGCGCCGACCTGCGCCACGGCATGCGCTCCCTGAATGCCATGTGGGACAATCACACCGCCGTGTTGGGAGGCGACTACCTCGTCGCCCGCGCTATTGCGATCATGGGCCAATACGACAACTGCTCCGTTATCACCAACGCCATCGGCTCCGTGCGTGAAATGGCCGAAGGCGAGCTCACCAACTTTGGCCTGGGTCCCGAGCATTTCTCCCAGGATGCCTGCGTGAGTCTCGCCCGCCAAAAGACTGCCAGCCTCTTCGCGGTCACATGCAGCACGCCAGCCTGCCTTATCGAAGGCACGCCCCGTGCCGACCTTCATGCCTACGGTCTTGCGTTTGGGGTCGCATTCCAATTGGTGGACGACCTCCTGGACTTGTCCCAAGATCCCGCAACCCTCGGCAAACCCGCCTTTGGCGACATCGTAGAAGGCAAAAAGACCGTCCCGATTCTCTTCATGCGCGAAGGCCTGGATGCACAGGGCATAGCCCGCCTCGACTCGCTCAAAGGCAAGCCGCTTTCCGAATCAGACCGTCATTGGGTGTCTGAAATGCTGGAGACAACCGGCGCGCGCGAGCGCACCGAACAAATCGCGCGCGAATACATCGATGAGGCGCGCGCGGCAATCGCCACTCTTCCCAACAGTGTGTATCGCGACGCCATGCTCGGATTGGCCGAGTTTGTAGTCGTTCGGGGGTCATAAGCCATTTCCGCGTTTCGTGGAAATCCACACTGCATGTTCATTGCCCGGTCCATGGGACCGTGCGCACGTGTACGTTCCCTTTGCGCGCCACTGCTGTTCTTGCTCGCCATTCCAGGCTGCAGCAATCCAGTCCCGGAAAACCCTGCCGAGTCCCTGACGTATTGGCGCACTCTCACCGGCGCATCGGGTGAAGCCCAAGACGAGCTGATCGACCAATACAACGCAACCGCTCCAGGCGTTCATGTCACCTCCGAGTTCCAAGGCAGTTACTCGGACCTTGCTACCAAATTGCTCACCGCGCTCGCAGGCCGTACAGGCCCCGAAGTGAGCCAACTCGGCACGTTCGAGATCCGCCAATTCGCCAAGTCGGGCGCATTGGTCGATCTAAAACCCTACGTAACCGGACAGAATGGACTCGACCTATCGGGCTGGCCCGGTTCGCTCACTGAGGCCGGGGCCGTCGGTAATGGCATCTATTGGCTGCCTTTCAACGTCGCGGTGCCCGTGCTCTACTTCAACAAAGACGCCTTCTCCGAAGCAGGACTCGCCGAGTCTCCCGCCACGTGGGATACCTTCTTCGAGGCGGCCCGCAGACTTACAAAACGTGACGCGGCGGGTAACGTGGAACGCTGCGGCGTTGCCTTTTGGAACATCACGTGGCCCTTGTTCTCCATGATTTGGTCCGAAGGCGGCGAGCTGACGACCCGCGACTACACCAACATCACCCTGGACGACCCCGTTGTCGTGCGCCTTCTAACGCAGATCCAGGCCCTCGTCCGCGAGGGTTGCGCCACGTTGCCCGATAAGGCAAGCGGCGGACACCGCGCTGCCTTCCTCAACGGTCGCGCCGCCATGATCCTCGACTCGCAAGACGCGTTTGGCGAAGTTTTCGAACGCGCGTTGCCTTTCTCGCCCGGTGTGGCGAACTATCCAGCAGGCTCCAAGGGGAAAGTCTACGCGCCCGGCGGGGGGGGACTCGTCATGCTCGCGGCTGCCCCCGATACAAAGCGCGATGCTGCATGGGCCTTCATGCGGTACATGCTCGAACCCAAACAGATCGCCTATTACGCAAAACGCACCGGCTACCTGGCATTCACGACGGAAGCGCAGGAAAATGCCAAGGAAATGCTCCAGGATTCGCGCTACCGAATCATCCACGACGCTCTGCCCTACGTTCGCGGCGATTTCTCAGTAAACATGTCCCCCGCCGTGCGCAACGCCTTCGATACCGCCTTCCACAAGATCATGCTCGAAAATGCCGACGTCGAATCGACCCTCCGCGCTGCCGACGCCCAAGCCGAACAAGACATCAAGAAAGAGCTCACCCCGTAGCCTCCCATTCATGGGCATGTTGAGACTCTTCTTCGTGTCACACCTTGCCCCCGGCTGCGTGTCCCCGAGTGCGCTTACCAGGCAATTCTGTTTTACGCCTTTTGTGTTCTTTCGCGGCAGATCTCTTGCTGTGGCATGGTCTCACGATTCGCCGCGGCGGACCACTTCGCCGACACACTTGTCGGCATTCTACCGAGGTCTCCTCCCGATCCTCTCCATTCTTGCGTGGCCTCCCACTTGACCTCGCCCCCGACAAAATCCTATGTTCGCGCCATGCTGCTGGAACTCCTAAAATGAATCTCCTCAATCGACTCACCCGCGCTTGGCGCAAGAACCGCTCCGAGTGGCTGGCCTTCATTGCATTTGTTGCGCCGGGCTTTCTCCTATTTGCCGTCTTCACGTACTGGCCCATCGCGTATAGCTTCTACCTCAGTTTCACCAATTGGAACCTCCTCGATCCCAAACCCGAATGGCACGGTCTCGGCAATTACATCGACTTGCCCCAAGACCCCGCCTTCTGGCAAGTAACCGCCAACACGTTCATGTACGCCATCTCCGTCGTCGCCGTCGCGCAATGCTGCGCATTCCCCATCGCCCTGCTGCTCAATCGCCGCATTAAGGGACGCGCCGTCTTCCGCACGCTCGCCTTTCTCCCCTACGTCACCACGACCGCCGCCGCGGCTCTCGCGTGGGTACTGATGCTCCACCCGCAATTCGGCCCGCTTGGATCCTTATACGCCACGCTCGGTGTCCAAGGCCCCAACTGGCTGCAGAACTCCTCGCTCGCACTGTGCGCCCTGATGGTCGTCGGCATCTGGAAAGAAATCGGCTTCGCTTCGCTGTTCTTCCTGGCCGGACTGCAAGGTCTGCCCGGCGATGTCTACGAGGCCGCCGCCATCGACGGTGCTGGTCCTCTGTCGCGCTTGCGCCACATCACCCTGCCGCTGATGACGCCAACCGCTTTCTTCTTGATGGTCACCGGCTTTATTGCGGCCACCAAAGCATTTGACGTAGTTGCCGTCATGACCGAAGGCGGACCGGTCTATCCCATTTCCAGCACCTACGTCTATCACCTCTACACCGTCGCCTTCCGCGATCTCAGCGTCGGCTATGCATCGGCATTCGCGACCGTATTCTTCATTGCGACCGTCCTAGTAACGATTGTCCAATTCCGCGTTGCCCAACGCTGGGTCCACTACGAGAACTGACCATGCGTACCGCATTAACATACGCGGCGCTAATACTCGTCACGGGACTACTCGTGTTTCCGTTCGCATGGATGGCCTTGACCTCCTTAAAGCCGCTTGCGGAAGTCACCGCCTATCCCCCCGCGTGGATCCCTTCCGAACTTCGGTGGGAGAATTATCGCGAGGCATGGAATGCAGCGCCCTTCGGCCGCTTCTACATGAACAGCGCGATCACCGGCATCGCCGCCACATCGCTCCAAGTCGCCATTGCGCTTCTCATGGCCTACGCGTTCGCATGGATTCGCTTCCCGGGCAAGTCCGCACTTCTCATACTCGTCATCGCCACCATGATGGTTCCCGACGAAGTCAAACTCGTCCCCAACTTCCTGGTGCTGCGCCGTCTGGATTGGATCGACACCTACTGGGCGCTCATCATTCCGCCTGCCGCCCACGCCTTCCCCGTGTTCGTGCTGTATCAACAATTCCGCGTGCTGCCCGCCGCATTGATTGACGCCGCGCGCATCGACGGCGCCGGCCATTTGCGCATCTCCCTCGGCATTGTCACCCCTCTCTCGAAACCCGCGCTCGCCGCCATCACCGTCGTCGCCCTTCTCGGCCGCTGGAACGACTACCTCTGGCCGCTGGTTGTGACGAACCGCACGATTATGCGAACATTACCGATAGGTCTGGCCTATCTGAAAGAGGCGGAAGCGGGGCGGGGGATCCGCTGGAATCTGTTGATGGCGGGATCCATTTTCGTTGTGATTCCAATCGTAATTCTTTACATTATTCTGCAGCGCCAATTCGTCGAGGGGGTCACTCGTGGGGCCGTCAAGACGTAAACGCATTCTCGCTAAAAGGGGACTCAAGAACATTGCATGCTTGGAAATTTCTGAAGGAATTCATGGCGGCGCCGCAAAATGTCGGTGCCATTACGCCCAGCAGCCGCCATCTCGGGGCACTGGTGATCTCTGCGGCAAAAGTGCCGGATGCATCCATCGTCGTGGAGTTTGGCCCTGGCACCGGAGCGATTACGGAAGTCTTGGTCGAAGAAGCGAAACCAGGTACAACACTTCTCGCATTGGAGATCAATGAAGACTTCATCGAACTCCTGAAAAGCCGCTTTCCGGACCTGAACGTCATTCACGATTCCGCCACGGAAACGCGCAAGTACCTCAACGACGCGGGGCTGCCGCACTGCGACGCCATCGTCTCTGGGTTGCCCTGGACGATGTTCAGTGAGAAGCTTCAAGACGAATTGCTGGATGCGGTACTCGACTCCCTGCGACCGGGCGGTATCTTTGCCACGTACATGTACCTGCAAAGCCTGGTCCTACCCTCGGGTATCCGGTTCCGGCGTAAACTTCGCGACCGGTTTACTCGGTGCGGCATTACCGAGACCGTCTGGCGCAACATCCCCCCGGCGCGAGTCGTGTGGGGCGAAAAATAGAACCCTGGCGAAAACGGATTAGTCCCTGATTTCCCAATAATTGAACCGTAACACAACATAAACGGGACCGGCACAAGCGCATTACGCGTCGGCGTGTCTGTCCTTTTTTTCGCACCAAAAGGAAATGTAATTATGTTTGCCAAGTCCGCGTTAATTGTAAGGGGTGGTTGGGATGGCCACGAACCCAAACAGTGCAGCGATATCTTCGTCCCCTTCCTTAAAGAACAAGGATACGATGTCGACGTTCAAGACACCGTTGAAGTCTATGCCGACAAAGACCGCATGTCGAAGCTTAGCCTCATCGTCCAATGCTGGACTATGGGCGCCATGACCGGCGAGCAAGAACGCGGACTGCTCGATGCCGTCAAGAGCGGTGTTGGCATCGCAGGGTGGCACGGCGGTCTGTGCGATTCGTTCCGCAACAATTGCGAATACCAATGGATGACCGGCGGCCAATTCGTCGCCCATCCCGGCGGAGTCATCGATTACACCGTCAACATCGTGAAACCCGGCGACCCCATCATGGAAGGCATCTCCGATTTCGCGATGCATTCGGAGCAGTATTACATGCACGTCGACCCGTCCAACGACGTGCTGGCGACGACCCGCATCATCGGTCCCAACGCCCCGTGGGTCGCGGGATGCGTGATGCCCGTGGTTTGGAAGCGCACGTTTGGGGAGGGTCGCGTCTTCTACTCCGCGCTCGGTCACGTCGCCAAGGATTTCGAAGGCCGTGAATGTCTCGAAATCATGAAACGCGGTATGCTCTGGGCAAGCAAGTAAAGGGAGCCTCCTCACATGCGAACCATCAAATGCGGTCTCGTCGGATGCGGCAACATCAGCGAGATCTACTTCAAGAATAGCAAGGTCTTCGAAAGCGTCGAGATCGTCGCCTGCGCCGACCTCATGAAAGAACGCGCCGAAGCCAAAGCAGCCGCCCACGGCATCGCGAAAGCCTGCACTGTGCAGGAACTACTCGCCGATCCCGCCATAGAGATCGTCATCAATCTCACCATTCCCAAAGCCCATGCGGAAGTCGCGTTTGCCGCCGTAGAAGCAGGCAAGTCCGTCTACAACGAAAAGCCATTGACCATCTCCCGCGAAGACGGCAAGAAACTGCTCGACATGGCCAAGGCAAAGAAAGTCCTCGTCGGCTGCGCGCCCGACACCTTCATGGGCGCGGGCATCCAGACCAGCCGCAAGCTCATCGACGACGGTTGGATCGGCGAACCCGTCGCCGCCACCGCCTTCATGATGTGCCACGGCCACGAAGACTGGCACCCCGATCCCGACTTCTACTACCAGCCCGGCGGCGGCCCCATGTTCGACATGGGCCCCTACTACCTCACCGCGCTGGTCAACCTTATCGGCCCGATGCGCCGCATCGCCGGCTCGGCACGCGCCACGTTCCCCGAACGGCTCATCACCAGCGAACCCAAATACGGCACTGTGATCACCGTCAATACGCCCACGCACATCGCGGGCACCATCGACTTCCACAACGGCGCGATTGGCACGATAGTCACCACCTTCGACGTCTGGGGACACCACCTCCCCTGCATCGAGATCCACGGCACCACCGGTTCCATGTCCGTGCCCGATCCCAACAGCTTCGGCGGCGTCATCCAGGTTAAGCGCGGCAAGAAAGGCGAGTGGAAAGAGATCCCCTACTGCTTCGGCTACAACGAAAACAGCCGCTGCATCGGCGTTGCCGACATGGCCTACGCGCTCCAATCCGGCCGGCCCCACCGCGCCAACGGAGCCATGGCCTACCACGTCCTCGACGCCATGCACGCCTTCCTCGACAGCTCCGCCTCCGGTCAATACGTCGAACTCAAAAGCACCTGCGACAAACCCGCGGCCCTGCCGCTCGGCCTGGTACACGGGACTCTCGATAGCTGACGCACAACCACCAATTACTCTTACGATGTTCTTTGCGCCCGCCTTCCACGGCGGGCGTTCTTCGTCACGCCTTGACAATTCGATGGCAAACAATTGACCCCGTTCATCGACTTCGCGTAGCCTGATGCAGATTTCACGCAACATGCCTTTGGGGGCAAGATGATGAACCGGTTGGTCTTGGCTGCACTGTCACTCGCGGTACTCTTTCTGTTCGGCGTGTCTCACGCCGCGCAACACGACTCCCCATTTGCCGCATCCTCCATCACCGACGCCTTGTTTTCCCCCGAATTCGCGTTCGACAACGACCCCAAGACCCGTTGGGCCAGCGCAACCGGCGCGGCCCACGACGAATGGATCCAAATAGACTTCGGTCGCCGCGTCCCCATACATGCATTGACTATCACGTGGGAAAACGCCTACGCACTCGACTACGAACTGCAGACCTCCGACGACGCATCGGCATGGACAACCATCTTCCATCAGACTGAAGGCCCCGGCGGCACGGAAGAGCTGAAAGACCTCAAGGGCAAAGGCCGCTACCTGCGCATCCTCTGCCACAAACCCACCCCATTCCAGCTCTACTCAATCTGGGACATCTCCTTCCCCGATGGCAAAACCGCCAAGGCCTTCGCCGACGTACACGAGCAAATCGAGAAGGCCCGCCTTGAAGCTACGCGCGCCGCGCGTCAGCGTCTGCGCGACGCCTTGCGCGATTCGGGCGCGCAAAGCATCGTCTTCGCGACTCGCCCTCTCTACGATGACGGCCACTGGTACGCCAACATCAGCTACTACGCGGAAGACACCAACCAAAAGACCTACGCCAAAGGCGGTGGACTCTACCTCTACAGCGTCGCCGAAGATGCCGTGAAACCCTTGATCGAAGACCCCGAAGGCACCGTGCGCGACCCCGCTGTCAACTACGATGGCAGCCTCATTCTGTTCTCATGGCGTAAGGGCGGCACGGACACCTTCCACCTCTACACCATCGCCCCCGACGGCACAAATCTGAAGCAACTTACTTTTGGTGAATACGATGACTTCGAGCCCGCGTGGCTTCCCGACGGAGGGATTGCCTTCGTATCAAGCCGATGCCGCAGATGGGTCAACTGCTGGCTAACGCAAGTGGCCGTCGTACACCGCTGCAACGCCGACGGCACGAATATCCTTCCACTTTCCGCCAACCTCGAACAGGACAACACGCCATGGCCCATGCCCGATGGGCGTATCCTGTACACGCGCTGGGAGTACGTCGACCGCAGCCAGGTCGACTACCATCACCTTTGGACGATGAACCCCGACGGCACCGCGCAACAGGTGTTCTTCGGCAACTACCATCCCGGCGGCCTCTATATCGACGCAAAGCCTGTCCCCGACTCGCCCGATGTCGTCTTCATCAACTCAGCCGGACACGGCGCAAAAGAACACACGGGCCGCGTGGCTCTCGTAAACGCCAAGCAAGGCCCCGACGCCCTCTCCTCCATTCGCAATATCAGCGGCGATGGATATCGCGACCCCTATCCCATTACGACGGACGTGTTTCTCGCTGCACACGACCAAGACCTCGTGCTCCTGGGCGCCGACGGAACGGAAGAGCCGTTGTTCAAACTGCCCGCGTCTTCCGACCTGCGCATGCACGAACCACGTCCCATCGCCGCGCGCCCCATCGAACGCACCATCCCCAGCCGCGTCGACTACACCCAGGCAACGGGCCGCCTCATCCTCTCCGACGTCTACAAAGGCCGCAACATGGAAGGCGTCGCGCGCGGCGACATCAAGCGCTTGCTCGTGCTCGAATCGCTCCCCAAGCCCATTAACTACACCGGCGGCATGGACCCGCTTTCCTACGGCGGCACATTCACGCTCGAACGCGTGTTGGGTACCATCCCCGTCGAAGAAGACGGTTCCGCGTACATGGAGCTGCCTGCAAACCGCGCCCTCTTATTTGTCGCCCTCGACGGCAACGGCAACTCCGTCAAACGCATGCAGAGCTTCTGTTCCGTTATGCCCGGTGAAACCACGAGCTGCGTCGGCTGCCACGAACCGCGCACCGAAACCACACCTGTACGCAACGCGCGACGGCCCATCGCGCTCAATTTTCCTCCTCGCCAAATCAAGCCCGTGTCCGACGTACCCGATGTCTACGACTTCCCACGCGACATTCAGCCCATCCTCGATAAACACTGCGTCCGCTGCCACGACTACGACGCGCATCCGGATGGGCCTGACGGCCCTCGCGCGGGCGGGGTCATTCTCACCGGCGACCACGGCCCGATGTACTCGCACAGCTACGCCACGTTAACCGTGCGCCGACAGTTTGTCGACGGACGCGACCAGCCGGTGAGCAACCTCGCACCACGCACCATCGGCACCGGCGCCAGTCCGCTCATGACCAAAGTTCAGGGCGGCCACCACGGCGTAAAATTATCCGACCGCGAAATCATGATGGTCCGCCTTTGGATCGAAACCGGCGCTGCCTACCCCGGCACCTACGCCGCGCTTGGAAGCGGGTGCATCGGTGGCTACCGCGCAAACACGCCCGTCGAAACCGACGACGAATGGCCCGCATCAAAAGCCGCCGCGGAAGTCATCGACCGCCGTTGCGCATCATGCCACGAGGGAGAACGCAGAATTCCCCGCAACCTCTCCGACGAAAACGACCTTTCCTTCTGGCGGCCCGAATGGAACGACCCGCGCCTGATGCGCTCGCGCCACCTCGTCTTCAACCTCACGCGGCCCGACAAATCGATGATCGTCATGGCCCCCCTCGCCAAAGAGGCCGGAGGCTTCGGAATCTGCCAGGCGAAAGACGCATCCGGTACATCCACACCCCTATTCGCCAACGCATCGGATCCCGACTACCAGAAGCTGCTCGCGATGTGCACTGCTGGCAAAGAACGACTCGCCGTAATCAAACGATTCGACATGCCCGGCTTCCAACCGCCCGCCCCCTACTTCCGCGAGATGCAACGCTACGGAATCCTTCCCGCAGACCTCGCGAGTGCCCCCACGCTCGACCCCTACCAACTCGACCGCGCCTACTGGAACTCATTCCACCAATCCGTCGCGCTCAAGCACCCCGCGTATGCCATGCAGGTGAAACATACCGATTCAATTCGTTGAATCGGGGAAGTGCGAATTCCAGTCGCCCCCAAAGATGAAAATCGTGAATGCATAAGCGTATGCTCTGCGCTTCGATGGCGCCGCCGCGCGCCGTGCGCACTTACTGCAAGGTATTGTTCACTTCGTGAACAGAAGGAGAAGGAGCCTCTCCATGAATTCCAAGGCTGTAGCTGTACCTGCCGGAAAAGACCGTTTTGACGAAAACACGCAAATGGTTTTCGGCGTTTTTCCCCTTGCGACAAAGGTCTCGTCGAAAGATACTGACGGAGCCGTCTACATTTTTGAGCACGCCGAAATGCCCAAAGGTGGTCCGCCGCGCCATTACCACCACCATCAAGATGAATGGTTCTACATTGTCAAAGGCGAATTCGCTTTTGAGGTGGGCGACGAAAAGTACCGCATGGGTCCCGGCGACTCACTGCTGGCTCCGCGCAAAATCGCTCACGTGTGGGCCAACGCAGGAGATACACCGGGGACTCTCTTGATCGCGCTCAATCCAGCGGGAACGTTCGAGGCCTTCATGCATGAAGCCACAAAACTCGCGTCACCGCCGTCGCCCGAAGCCGCACAACAACTCTTCTCGGCACACGGCATGGAAGTCGTCGGACCGCCTCTTTTCGTTGATTGACTTTCGCTTCCCCCCCGCGCCCTTTCGGGATTCTTATCCGATTTTATATGGAAAGGGCGCGTTTCTCTGTTTGAACAGAGTCTCGAATAGGGTAGAGATGCCAATACCTTGCACCGCCATTTCCAATATACTTCCGTATCTTAACGCGCCCTGGACCCGCCGCCAACCTCGCAGGACTTCGCAAAGTGCCCCCCACTTTCGCTACGATCCAGACTGTACGTGATGCCGAAATGAAACGAGAGGCCGTATTCAGAGCAGCACGTGCTCTTCTTCGCAATCAATAGAAGGACATTCAGCATGCACGGTACACGGGGGATTCCAGGACTGATCTGTATCGCAGGGTTCACAGCGTTAGTCGCACTCACCGCATTCGCCGAACCTTGGACAACATGGCGCAACGCACTTGCGCCGATGGGCTGGAAAGGACCCGAGCTAACCCTCGCCCGCAACGGGGCCGCAGCCTACGTCATCGCGATTCCCGACGCGCCCACCTCGCAAGACCTCAAAGCCGCGCAAGATCTTGCGCAGTGGTTGCGCGAGATGACCGGAGCGGACTTCTCGATTCTCCCCGAGGCACAGGCCACCGGCAACAACGTCATCAGCATCGGCATGACCAAGCGACTGGAGGAGGCCAGCAAATCCATCGATGCGGGCGTGCTCACCGTGCGCGACCTCCGCGATGAAGGCTACGTCATCGGCGTGAAGAACGGCACACTCTACCTCTTCGGCGGGAAGAAGCGCGGCCCCATCTACGCCGTCTACGCGTTGCTCGAAGAGGACCTCGGCTGCCGCTGGTATGCCGGCGAAACCAGCACGATTCCCCAAACGCCCACACTCACGGTTCGTCCCGTGCCGCGCAGCTTTGTCCCCAAGCTGACCATTCGCGATCCCTTCTACGAAGCCGCCTTCAACGGCACCTGGTCCCTGCATAACCGCACCAACGCCCCCAGCGCCGCCGTTCGCGAAGAATGGGGCGGACACGTCGACTACGCGCTCTTCGTACACACCTTCAACACGCTTGTGCCGCCCGAGCAATACTTTGACGCGCACCCCGACTACTACATGCTCGATTCCAACGGCAACCGCTCCAGGCAACAACTCTGCACGACGAATCCCGAAGTCATTACGATCGCCACCGAAAGCACACTTCGCATCCTGCGCGAACATCCCAACTGTGAAGTCATCAGCGTCTCCAAGAACGACGGCGGCGGCACCTGCCTCTGCCCCAACTGCAAAGCTATCGACGATGCCGAAGGAACGAATGCCGGCGCCCTGCTCTTCCTCGTGAACAAGGTCGCAGAAGCCGTCGAACAGGAATTTCCCGACGTCGTCGTATCGACGCTCGCCTACTTGGAAACGGTTACGCCGCCCAAGACGGTTCGCCCGCGCGCCAACGTTTCAATCCGCCTCTGCACCGACAACTGCATGTGGTCGCATCCCTTCACGCCCGCCCAGGATATCGAGGCGTTTAACAAGGCCATGACCGGCTGGGGCGCAATCCACAATCGCATCCACATCTGGGACTACTGCGTCAACTTCAGCCATTACCCCGCGCCCATGCCCAATATCGATGCGATCGCAAACAACATCCGCTTCTTCGTCGCCAACAACGCCCAAGGCGTCATGGAACAAGGCGCGTATCAAGGCCCCGGCGAACGCGACCTGCTCCGCTGCTGGGTCTTCGCAAAACTCATGTGGGACCCCACGCGCAATGTCGACGACCTCACGCAGGATTTCATTTGGGGCTACTTCGGCAAAGCCGCGCCCGCCATTGCCGAATACAACAGCCTTCTTGAAGCCACCGCACGCGAACACGCCGATAGTCTCAAAGCACCCAAGGACGGAATTCGTTATCCGATGGATTCGGAGTTCCTCACGAAAGACTTCATCGACAAGGCCAATCAACTCTACGACCAGGCCGAAAGTCTCGCCGAGAACGACACCATCCGCGAACGTGTCGAACGTGACCGTCTCCCGATCATGTACGTCCAACTCTGCCGCGGCAAGGAATTCACCGGCGACACGTATCCGCAGATTCTCGCACGCTTCGAAACCATCGCCCGCCGCATCGGCCTGACCTGCATCCGCGAAGGCTCTCCCGACCTCGACGAGAAACTAAAGGCATGGAAGGAAGCGAATCCGTAGGAACCGATCCACTCGAGACTCAACCGAATTAACTATCTTCGTGCCGTGGGCACGGCACACCCCATCCCGGGGTGCAACCCCGGGTCCACGTTTGCCTCTCTTGCGTCGTGTATGGACGCCAGAGGTTCCTCACTAGACTTACGTGATGAGCAACGCTCTCATCTCGTCCCCATATTGTCAACGCCACCCCAATCCGATACCATTATTGCTGTCCTCTCCGGGGGGAGTGGCCGTGTCACGAAAACGTTGTCACGCGAGAAGGATGCTCCATGAACACGAAACGTGCCCAGCTCAATCACAAGACTACTCGCGTCTTCATCGCCGCGCTCTGTCTTTGCCTATCCGCAACTGCCCAACAGGCGCAAACCACATCTTCCGCTCCACCGAAGATCGACGCTCCCGCGCTTGCTCAATGGACCTTCGACGAACCGCCAACGGTTCTGTCTTTTGAAGACGCCTCCGGCAATGCGTCCTGGTCCGCCACCACCGCCCAACCGATCCCACGCAGGCGCGGCATCTACGGCATGGCCCTTGATCTTCACGGGACGTTTGCCATTCAAACCAATGGCTTCACCTCCCCAACCCTTGACGCTATCACCATCGTCGCGTGGACTCGCCCCTCCAACCTCGGCGGTTTCCGCGAGATCTTTCGTCAAGAGAATGACGACCGCGTTCTCTTCTCGTTTCAAAATGACGGAACTGTCCTATCGCTCGGTCTCAACATCAACGGCTACGTCGAATGCGACGCGCAACTGGACCCCAAACTCGCGACCGACGGCGCATGGCACCATTGCGCCGCGACCTTCGACGGCCACGTCATGCGCGTCTATTTCGATGCCAAAGAAATCGGCTCGATGGATCGCCCCGGACAGATCGCGCTGAGTCCCGGCACCCCCGCATTCATTGCTTCTTCAAACGGAACCTGCGAGTACTTCGAAGGCGGCCTCGACGACCTCCGCATCTACACATCCGCGCTCTCTCCGAGTCAACTGCACGATCTCTACACGCACGGCTTGAGCGCGTTCGCGGAAACCTCGCGCGCGATTGACGAAGCCGCGAACCGCATCTACGCACAAGCGTCATCGTTTGCGGAAACCATCCAGAGCACCCACAAGAATTTCGCGGAACAGAACAAAGCTCTGGACGCCGATCTCGCCGACGCGCTCCTCGCACGAGTACGCGCGGCCTTTCCCGATCAAAGTGCGGAACTGCTCGAGTGGACCGGCGTCACACCCGCACAACTTCTAACCGCGGACCCATCCTTCTACGCCGCCCAAATGGATGTCTTGCTCGACCTGCTGCTCGAATACAAACCGCTTACGGACGCGCAATTGCAAAACCAGACTCCGGAAGACCGTGCCAAGTGGGACGAGGCTGACCGTATCCGCGCGCGCTTCGAAACACTCAAAGCACAAGGCGACTCGGCCCGGTTCTCACCCGAGTGGATCGACCTTATGCTCGATGCAGGGAGCCGCATTGACTATCGTCCCCATGTTAACGAACCCGTCGCCCCTTATGTGAAACCCAGCACGCCCGTAACACGCGCGCTGACCGCTGATGAAGCGCGCACCGTGTTAGAGACGGACTGGCTTTTCCAAGCCGACGACAATCCCACGCCCGATCGCATCCTCAACGAAATCCGATGGGCCCGCGAAGTTGCAGCGCGTATCGGCACCGATTGCGCTTCACAATTGTCCCAGTTAGAGACCTTTGAAAAAGAGGCCGCGTCGCTCGGTTCCGCCGACCGCAATCTGTACGTGAAAGTCCGCGCCGTCAAACGCGAGATCATGCTCAAGAATCCCGCCGTGGATTTCGACAGCATACTCATGGTCGACATGCCCTATCCGCAAGGTTCCGAGTGGCCCCACGAAACGCGCCATCGCCTCGGCTACATGGCCGTCCCCGGCGGTCGGCTCTTAACATTGGAAGGACTCAGCCCCGCCGGCGCCCTCACGCAACTCATGCCCCAAGCGCCGTTGCACGGCTCGTTCTGGCGGCCCGACCTCTCGTTCGATGCTACGAAAGTCCTGTTCTGTTTCAAGCCGCACAACGAGAAATCGTTCCACCTCTACGAGATCGACATCGACGGTACAAACTGCGTTCAACTGACCGACGGCATCTACGACGATCTCGATCCCATCTACCTGCCCGATGGCCACATCATGTTCACCACCACCCGCGGACACAACTACGTCCGTTGCATGCCGCCCACGAACTCGTTCGAGTTGGCGCGCGCCGACGGCAACGGCAGAAACATCTACCTGATTTCCTACAGCAACGAGCCCGATTATCTCCCCTCTGTCATGGACAACGGCAGTGTCGTCTACACGCGATGGGAGTACACGGACAAGCCGCTCTGGCGCGCACAGAAACTCTGGACTACGCACCCCGACGGCACGCAAGTCGTCACGCTGTGGGGCAACCAAAGCGTGTGGCCCGACGTAATGAAGGATGCGCGCAACATCCCAGGCAGCCGCCGCGTCATGTTCACCGGCAGCGCGCACCACAACTGGTTCGCGGGTTCCGTGGGCATCATCGATCCCATGAAAGGCTTGAACTTCCCCGACGGCCTCACCAAAGTCACCGCCGACGTCGAATGGCCCGAATGCGGTAACGGTCCCGTCGATCCCGTCGAATCATCGAACTACCACGCCTCCGGCAAGTACTCCGCCTACTATTCGCCCTATCCGTTAAGCGAAAGAGATTTCCTCGTCTCGGCAAAACGCGGCGATAAATTCCTGCTCTACCTCATGGACGTAGACGGCAACCGCGAACTCATCTACGAAGGCAACAACAACATCTTCCACGCGATCCCGGTGAAGCCCCGCCACACGCCCCCCGTAATGCCCGACCAAGTCGCATGGCCAAAACCCGAAGAACGCGAGTCGCCCGCCGACGGCGTCCTGTTCAGCAACAACGTCTACCAAAACGCCCCCGAAGTCCTGCGCGGCAAAGCCAAATACCTGCGCGTCTTTCAGATCGATTCCAAGACTTACACCTATTGGTACAAGCGCCCCTACATCTCCACCGGCCCCGTCGTTTCCGCCGTTCAATCCGAAGGCGTCAAACGCATCATCGGCACGGTACCCATCGAATCCGACGGCTCCGTCTCCTTCTGCGCGCCCCCCGGCCAGGCCCTGCACTTCCAACTGCTCGACGAGAACTACCGCGCTCTGCAGACCATGCGCAGCTTCGTCGGCGTGATGCCCGGCGAGAAACGCGGATGCATCGGCTGTCACGAATCGCACAGCCGTGCGCCGCAACTCACCGGCAAGCCCATCGCCCTCACCCGCGAACCGCAACCCATCACGCCGCCCGCATGGAACGACACAACCGTCAGCTATGCCCGCTACGTCCGTCCCGTGCTCGATCAATACTGCGCCAAGTGCCATGAAGGCGACGGCAAAGGCCGCGAAAAATTCGACACGACCGAACGCCCAAGCCCTCCCAGTTTCTCGGAACCCTACATGACCCTCATCGGTCGCCCGTCGTGGGGTGCACCCTATACGCCGCCCGACAAACCTGAACCTGGTTTCGGCATTGCTGGCGTGTTGATGGTCGAAGCCTACGACACCCGCGACCCCAAAGCCTACGTGACGCCTCCGCCCATGACCACGCTCTCCTACAAGAGCAAACTCATCGATATGGTCTCCAGCGGCAAACACCACGACGTGAAGGTCGACGACCTAAGCCTGCAACGGCTCATCGTCTGGGTCGACGCCATGTGCCCCTACCTCGGCGACGAAGAAGTACGGGCAATCCCCGATCCCGTCTTCCAAGGCGTCGACTGGCTCGCCATTCGCCCACGCATCCAAACCGCCCCCGTCATCACACGCCCCGGCCCCGTCGGCTAGAACCAACAACGACCTGCACCTTACAACGGCAACGCCGCAGTCATAGACCGCGGTGTCCGTTCTTATCGCTGTTCCGGCGTGGTCTCCCAATCCGCGCCACGCATGAGTAAAAGCTTACTCGTGATCGGCGCCAATTCGTTTTAAAGCCAGATCCTTCGTCCGCCGGAAGCGGCCTCAGGATGACAATCAATGCGGCTACGCGTGAATTGTCATTCTGATCGAAGCGAAGAATCTGGCTCCAAAACAAAGATGCGCTCGACGATCACGGCGCTACTCGGGCACCCTTCGTTGTGGCGTGGTCTCCGGCAATCTCCCGACTCTCATCGCTTCGACAAATCCACCTCGACAAACCGGCTCTCACGCCGATTTCGGTCATACGTGAAAACCAGTTTCCCATCCACCACAATCGGACACGGATACGCGAGTTGTCCGCCCGTTATGACGTCCGCCTTCACATACCAGCTTTCCATCTCGTCATCGCTCAACCAAATCGAAAGCGGATCGCGCACACCCCGTTGCCCAACCATGCCGCCCGTCGCATTGTGAATCAGCGCGATACGTCCATCCGGCAACCGAATTAGTGCCGCAAGACTCGTCGGATTCGGAATATCCGTCTGCCACGCTTCCTTCCACGTCCGCCCGTTGTCCGCACTCTCCGTACGCCAAAGAAACCCACCGTATTCTGCCCGCATGAGCATCACGACGCGCCCGTCCTTCAATTGCACGACCGTGCTCTCCAACAGACCCAAGGGACGATTCCGCACACCGCCACGCTCCTGCAAACCGCGCAACTCAGGATCATTCGTAGTCACGGCGGAACAACCATGAAGATACCGGCAGAACTTATCCGGCTTCGCGCCTGGCGTGCTATCCGGTGTCAACGCAAGCGCCTCCGTTTCCGACTTCGCATTTGCCAATGCTGCGATCGGCGCGACCAGTGACTTATCCCGCTTCTCGAAGAACGATGTCGGAAACAAGTACTCGCCGTTCTGCAACGTTATCGGTCGCGCGAGCATGATGTCATCGGACTTGCGCACACGCACCGGCTCCGGCGCGCTCCACGTCTTGCCGCTATCTATCGACTCCATCCGAAAGTAGTGCCAAACCGTGTACTCCAACTCCGACGGCCAATGCGCGCCAAACGCGATGACTTTTCCCTGCGGCGTCACGTGCATGAACGTCAACGCCCCCGCATCCTTCTCCGCTGCAACAAGTATGGATGGCTGACCCCACGTCTTCCCCTTATCCGTCGAGCGCGACGCCAGCACATTGTTATCCGTCGACGGCTCATTGTCCGATCCTGAAAGCCACCAACACAGCAGATCGCCGTTCGGCATCTCCGCCACACACGCCCCGCACGCCAGCCGATACGTTACGCCGTCGTGCTCCCAACCCTTGTTTCCATCGAACACAACCGTCTCGCGAACTGAAATGTGGCTGGACTCTGCTGGCCACGCCGTAGGCAACACGGCTAGCGCCGCAACTCCAAAGACAAGAAGTAACTGATTTCGACTACCGGAAAATGCGCTCAACTATTTTCCTCTCGCTCGCCCCCAATGCCGCGGGGCGCGCGGTGTTTCCCTCTCCGCTTGGCCTCATCGCCACCCAGCGTATACTGAAACCTCCTTCGGCTCCAAGGCGCTCGACCAGTTGTCCCGTGAGATGTTGGATATTACGGATGCTTTAGAAATGAAGTTCCAAATTGCCGAAACGCAACCAAAAGAAGCACGTTCTGCCCTCCCACCGATAAAGTCCGTGCAGTCAGTGTACTTCACTTTGGGAGGGAGTCTTCCTCGGGTGCAAGGAAAAGAGAAACGAGTTGCGCTTGATCCGTTATCGTCTCACATCGCCGAGCGTGCTGATCGCGAGACCCCGGATCACGCAATCGGCGTTCTCGGCTTCAAGAGCAAGGTCTCCGTTGGTTCGATCATAGGCGCGCATCGTGAAACAGAATGCATCGTTCACAAAACACTCAATGGCCGTATCCAGCACGAAGATCCGCACGTCCACGGGTTGCAGTGGGTCCATATCGCAAACGCGTTTGTGCGAACGATACTGATCCTCCAGGGCAATCTCTTTTGTTTCGAAATTGATCGCAAGCCGATA
>JAIBAQ010000062.1 GCA_019695095.1 Candidatus Hydrogenedentota bacterium | reverse complement strand
AACATCGCCCTGAATACCGCTTCGGTCTCCAATTGCTCATTTCTCAGAAAGCGCCAAACCCGCTTGATACAATGCTTGGCGGATATTTCCCCCGACATGGCCCGTCCCAGAGCCAGCACCCCGATTCCCCTCATAAGCATCGCAGCACTCACAATTGCCGCCATTGTCTTGCTTCGGGAAAGACGCATACCCTCGACATTGGCGACCAGCCATGCCAAAAACTTGCTCGGCTCGTACATGGTGAATACCCTCCGGGTACCCTTGACTTTTCCTACTCGAGGCCATTTTAGACGGAGTCACACCATGTACGGCCTTTATTCAAAGCCTCTTCCAAAAACTGGGGATCACTGAGATCTCACCTCACTTATCTTGACTTCGAAATACGTGCCACCAATAATACCGTGTTCCAAATGTTCGTGTTCGTGTGTTCTCCGGGGGAAAGAGGAGTCTTAGGTCTTACCATGGAATCGTCGCTCCACGTGTGCCTAGAAGAAAGCCTGTTTTCGGAAGCGATGAACCGGATTATCTCCAAGGATATCTTCCGCTCCATGGCCGCCGAATGCGTAAAATTCGTACTCTCCGAACCTCTCCAATCGCTCCATGTTTTTGTGGATGCAGAGACAAGCGCCATGGTTCCCGGCTGCGGCCTGCTTCAGGAAGAGGCTTCAGGTTGCCAGGTTTTTGGCTTTGCATTCGAAGAGAACGAGAAGCCACGGAACGTAGTGGCCATGCCTGCGCTCGATTCGGAGTCTTCGCGATATCACGTTCTTGTATTGCTTTCTCCGTCGGTGAGCATCGCCATGATTTCCCGTCTGACCTTGGAGGGTGCGCGCAAGTCCGTGCAGTATCGAGCTGGATGGACGTGTGACCGCGCCGAAGTAGTGCGGCTGGCACGTCGATTCTGCGAGAGCGGAGGTCAGACCATTTCAGACAGCTTGGCAGCCCAGCTGGGAGATGCGCAGGCGTTTGAGTGGAACAAGCAGATGCTGGGGATGTTCACGAAGTTCTCGGCTCTCGTAAGCGCGTATGCCGACGGAAGAGAGCGCGACTTGTCGTCCGTCCTTTCCATATTAAAAGCCATTTCCGGAAAGCGCCGCTCCCACGATGTGTTGTTCGTTTTTGTGGAGCGTATTGCCCAAGTGCTGGAGATCGACCGCTGTTCGGTTGTTCGCGTGTGGGGCAGCGAAGACGTAGGGCACGTGCTGGCATCACACGACGATCAGGCTGTCAGCGACTTGCTCATCGATCTCACGAAGTATCCTGAAATTGTCCAGTCGCTGCGCCGATTTGAGAAAGTCGTGGTTGAAGACGCATATCGGGACCCATTGACCAAACCGCACGCAGTGTTCATGCGCAAGGCGGGGTTGCGTGCGATAGTGGTCGTTCCCATTCTTCTGCTGGACCCGAACGTCGGCTCGCTTTTCTTGCGCATTGCACGCCGAGAGCGTCCGTTCTCGACGCAAGAGATCGATTTCTGCGAAGTCGTGTCAGAAGCTGCGGCAAACGCGTTGGAGCGCGCCCAGCTTTTTGACTCGATTCAACAGGCGAACGAACGCCTGGAACACCTCGCGGTAACCGACGAACTGACGGGGCTGAGCAATCACCGGTACTTCAGGCAGCGGTTGGAGGAAGAATTCGAGCGGGCGCGACGCTATCGGCTTCCGCTGACGCTCGTCCTGTTCGATATCGACAATTTTAAGCAGTTCAACGACAAATATGGTCATCTCCAGGGAGACGAAATTCTGCGGGAACTGGGTTCCCGTACGAAGCGCGTTACGCGCCGCAGCGACATTACGGCGCGATATGGAGGTGAGGAATTCGCGATAATCATGCCCCTGACCGGCCCGGAAGGGGCCTCGTCGCGCGCCGAACGTCTTCGCCACGAAGTGGCTACGACGTTGATCCAGGGATTACCGGCTGGAGTCAACGTCACGGTGAGCATTGGGATTGGCGAGCTGGAGCATGATAAGATGATGGACTGCGAGGCGCTGATTCGTGCTGCGGATATTGCATTGTACGAGGCAAAAGCCCGGGGCAAGAACCAAGTCGTGGTTGCTAATCACCAAGGAGAGTGAATGTGAAGAAGCTGGTGTTCTTTGTTGCCCTCACGATGTTGTGTGGCTGCCACACATTTATGAAGATGAAACCCGACTACGCCGACATGCCGGCGGATTCGATTCGGGCCGTGGCGGCGGAGATTGAGGCCGCTATTCAAGAAGGCAATCGCGAACCTCAGATCGCCGATAGAGACGGGGTCGTGGTTAACACGGATGCAGTCAAACAGGCTATCCGCACGCGGGCCATTCGCTATGAGCTGATCAAGGCTTTCCTTGAGACGGGCCATGCGGCGGAAATGAACAACGGTCTGGTGAACGTAATCCGAAGCCGTGAATACAAGAAGTTTGGAACCTCGCGAGACCGCAACCGGACGGCCCTTCTTATCGTAAGCGAGAACGGTGACCGGTGGGCGATTTACGAAGGGATACTGAAGGCGAGCAACTTCCGCGGAAAATCGCTGAACGCGATTCAGGATGTCTTCTACCAGGAGCGAGTGAAGCTTCTGCCGTCGGGTCTGAAGTACCAAGACGAGTCGGGCAAAATCGTCGCGAAGGACTAGCCCATCATCGCAAGCGCGTTGGCCGAGGGACCGGGTTGAAGGCACGATTAGATGGCAACTGAAACGAGTATAGACACGAAACCCAACCTGGAGATTAACCTGGGCGGGCTTCGGATGAAGAACCCGGTCACGGTGGCGTCGGGCACCTTTGGGTACGGCCAGGAATACAACCAGTATTTCGACGTGGCGCGGCTGGGTGCGGTCACTACGAAGAGCTTGTCGTTGAAACCGCGTTCGGGCAACAAGCCGCCCCGTCTGGTAGAGACTCCGGCGGGCATGCTGAATGCCATCGGTCTTCAAAACGTAGGCATCGACGATTATCTCAATCGTAAGGCCCCGTTTCTCCGAAGCGTAGGTGCGACGATTATCGCCAACATTTACGGCCATTCGGCGGAAGAATACGCGGAACTGGCCCGGCGAATCGAACAGGAGAAGGCGGGAGACGCCATAGAGGCAAACCTGTCGTGTCCGAATGTGCACGACGCGCGAAATGCGCGCGGCGCCGTGCTGGTTTCTCAGAATCCGGACATGATTGCGGCCTATACGAAATTGATACGTTCGGCGACTACGCTGCCGTTGATTATCAAGCTGTCTCCGAACGTAATGGATATTCAGGAGCCGGCATTGGCTGCGGAAGAAGCAGGCGCGGACGCGCTCTGCCTCATCAACACGCTGCTTGGAATGGCGATTGATGCGGAAACGAGACGCCCGCGGCTCTCGAATATCGTGGGAGGACTGAGCGGTCCGGCGATTCGGCCCGTGGCCGTGAAGATGGTCTGGGACGCGCACCGCGCCGTCAAAATCCCAATCATCGGCACAGGCGGTATTTGCCGAGCGGAAGACGCGATTGAATTCCTGCTCGCGGGCGCAACGGCGGTGTCGGTGGGTTCCATGTCGTTCCGTCAGCCCGACGCGGCCATGCAGGTACTCCAAGGCATCGAAGAGTACTTGGTCCGGCATGAAATGGCTTCGATAAGCGATTTAATTGGCGCAATGCGCCTCTGATACACTGGTTTTCAAGCAGTACAATACGGGGGACTCGGACGTGGACCGCAAAACGCAATTGATAATCGCGCTCGACGTAGACACGCGTGAGCAGGCTATGGCCATAGCCAACGCGTGCGGAAGTTGCGAGTGGTTCAAAGTGGGCCTTCAACTGTTTTCACGCACGGGCCCGCCCATGGTGAAATACCTCGTGGGGCGTGATGCGCAGGTCTTTCTCGATCTGAAGCTGCACGACATCCCGAATACGGTGGCAAAGGCGGCCAAGGCGGCAGCGGATTTGGGTGTTTCGCTCGCAACCCTTCATGCGGCTGGCGGCCGCAAGATGATTGAGGCAGCGCGGCGGGCCGTGGACGGTACGGATACGAAGCTGCTTGCCGTAACCGTGCTAACCAGCCTGAATGAAGACATGCTGCGCTCGGAAGTTGGCTTGCAGGAGTCCGTGGGTGAGGCCGTGGCCCGGTACGCAAAGCTTGCGGTCGAGTCCGGGGCGCATGGGATTGTCGCGTCACCGCATGAGATTGGCATCGTGCGGGAGGCGATCGGCCCCGAACCGCTCATTGTGACTCCAGGCATCCGTCCGGCATGGGCGGCGGCAGATGACCAGGCGCGTTTCATGACGCCGCGGCAAGCGGCGGAAGCCGGCGCGGACTTCATTGTGGTTGGAAGGCCTATCGTCGCGAATGAAGATCCCGCGACGGCAACGGTAAGAGTAATCGAGGAGCTTTCGGTATGAATGCCGGTCAGGTGATTGACATCTTTCGAGCCACGGGCGCGTTGCTTGAGGGGCACTTCGAGTATGCGAGCGGACGACACGGAAGCCAGTTCATACAAGCATCTCGGGTGTTGCAGCATCCGAATTACACGGAAAAGCTATGCAAGGCTATTGCCGAAATGTGGAAATCGGAAATGGTCGAAATGGTCGTGGGGCCCGCCACAGGCGGAATCATCCTTTCCTACGAGACGGCTCGCCATTTGGATTGCCGCTCCACGTTCACGGAAAAAGACGGTCAAGGCGGTATGGCCCTCATGCGCGGATTCCGATTGGAACCGAAGACGCGCGTATTGGTTGTGGAAGATATCGTGACAACGGGCGGGTCGGTTAAGAAGACTATCGAGCATTTGCGCGGGCGGGGTGCGACCATCGTTGGAGTCTCGGTGCTGATTGACCGCAGCGCGGGCGAGGCCAATTTTGACTGTCCATACAAGCCGCTCGCTTACCTTGCGATGAAGAGCTATGACGCCAAGGAATGCCCGGGGTGTGCGGACGGCATACCCGTCCTGGACCCGGATGAGATGGTAATTTCGACCGGGTGATTTCTTCCTAAGTACCGGCAACTTGGCGCAAATCGCCGATGCATGAAGACGTCTTAAGCTGCTTTCCCTGAAAGGGTTAGATCGGAAAGACCCACTTGTCACACTTGACAACTCTGGAGTTGAAGTGGGATAATTACTCTGCTGAAATCCAGGAATTCGGGACATAGGTTAAGGGATAGTGGCCATGGGATTGTCAATTGGATCGAACATTGGCAATCTGCGCTTGATTGGCGGTACCGAAACGTACTCGCAGTTCGGACGGGTACGTCAACAAACCGCTTTGCCCGAAACAGATCCGAAGAACTCCTCTCCTCTATTTTCACAAGATACACCTGAGCCCGATAAGGTCGGTTTTGGTGATGGGACAGTCTCCTTGCCAGGAATCGCGGTCAAGACGATCGGCTACAGTCGGGAAGGCTCGACCCAAATCGTCGAGACGCTCCAAGAAGCACAGACTCGAATCCGTGAGCGCCAATCGCAAGCAAGAACCGAGTTGTCCGCGCAAGAAGAGACACCGGCAGCCCCCCCATCTTTCGACTTTCGCTCAGCAGGAATCGGAGCCGTTGACAGCGCGCGCACGTTCATCAACGGTTTGAGCAATGCCGCGGGTTCAATACAGAGTCGACTTGAAGGGACGCCACCTCCTGACGAAAGACCCCAGATAAACATCCGAGTTGGGGACGAGACAATTCCCTTTGCCCGCTCGACGCAGCAGCCCACCTTCGAGGCGTTCGTGTAAGACGTCAGCGTCCCCTCCCCCATTTCACGTCTCGCTGCGAGCGTTGAGTAGTCCAGACGGACCGGCAACACTTCCAGGAATCCTACGCAATCCCGGTCTTCGTGCCAATGCGCGAGGTTCACACGAGATTCTGGGAGTACACGCGAACGGGATCTGCCAGGTAACACCCTTGTCGAAGCGCCTCCTATCACGTAGTATATGCGCGCCCGGTGACGCAACAGTCTATATTATTACGTGTGCGGGGAGATGGCATGAACGCATTACTCTACATTTTGGATGTGCCGCTGAAGCTGGTCGAAAACTTCGCGGGGTTCACGCTTGAGGGCAGCCTGCTCGTAATCGTGCGGCTCGCGACCGGCTTTGTGTATTTGTACATTCTGGCCAGGCTCTTCAACTGGGTATGGCACGTTATCGAAGGGATGACGGGGCGCAATAAACGTCTGGCGGATGCGAAAGATATTCGCGCACTGAGCGGACAGGAATTCACGCAGAATATCGAGGCTGCACAAAACCTTGAATCGACCATCAAGCCACTCAAGAAGGACCGCAACTGGGTCCGATTGGCAGAGGTCTACGCATCGCTCAACAAGCACAAAGAGGCCGCCAAGTATTACAAAAAAGCCGGGCAGCGTTTGAAGTCCGCCGAGTCCCTGGCCAAGGCGGGCTACACGGCAAAGGCCGCGCAAATGCTTGCCAAAGAAGGGGAGTTCGACACCGCCGCGCGTCTGTTCACGGAGATTGGCAAGCATGGAGATGCCGCCGCAGCGCTGATGCGGGCGGGGAAGCCGGCACTCGCCGCCGCTTCGTACGTTGCGGGTGGAAAGGTTGTTGAGGCTGCCAACGCGTTTATGGAGTACTTCAACAACCCCACGGACCCCGTTGCGTTGCAGGTTGCCGCGGCAGAGGAATGTTATCGGTTGCTCACGAGCGATGTGGGCAAGAAGCGTCTGAAAGCGGAACAGCGGACAGCCCTCATACCCGCGGTGGCTGGGCGCTTCGAGCAGGCACAACGTTACGACGCGGCAGCGGCATTGTACAAAGAGGCTGGCAATCCGGGCAGAGCGGGCGAAGTATTCCTGCTTGCGGGACGGCTCGACGAAGCCGCGGCAAGTATGAAGGAAGCGGGTCGCGAAAAGGAGGCCTCGCAGATTGTTGGACGCTTCCATCAAAGCAAGGGCAATTTCAAAGAAGCGGCTGCCGCCTATGTGCAGGCAGGTGATCTGCTGCACGCGGCAGAGTGTTTTGCGAAGGCTGCAGACCCTGTGCGAGCGGCAGAGTGTTTTGAGCGCGTGGGTGAGTTTTACCGGGCCGGATTGGCCTACGCCCATGCGGCGCGATTCGAGCCAGCAATCAAGGCACTCCAGAAGGTTAAAGAGTCCGACCCCAATTTTGACGTGTCTCGCGGCTTGCTGGGGCGTTGTTTCTATGAAATGCACGACTACCCGCACTGCGCGGCCGCGTTGGACAACCATCTAACCGGCAAACGCGTGGATTCAGCGACGGTCGATTATTTCTACATGTTGGCGCTTGCGTATGAGCAGTTGGGCAAACTGGATGAATCGCGCGAGATCCTCTACAAGATCCGCACCGTGAACGTGGGATTCCGCGATGTCGCGCAGCGTATTTCGAGCATCTCCTCGCGTATTTCGATTCAGGGCACTGGCGGACAATTCACTCCCGCGCATTCGACTGCGGACGCCTCCGTGCCGCAGTCTCAGGTTGCGACGCGCGTCATGCAGTCGGTCGAAGAGAACCTGGGCGGCCGATACATCCTGGAGAAAGAACTGGGGCGTGGCGGCATGGGTGTGGTGTATCTCGCGCGCGACAAGCAATTGGATCGCCCTGTCGCCCTGAAATTCCTGGGGAGCGTGATAGACAGTTCCGAGGAGTACCGGCAACGTTTCATTCGCGAGGCGCGGACAGCCGCGAAGATAAACCACCCGAACATCATCGCTATCTACGACATCAGCGCGTCGGTGGGCAAAGCGTACATCGCCATGGAGTACATCGAAGGGCCCAGCCTCCATAAATACCTGAGCACAAAAAAGGGGCTAAAGCCCAGAGAAGCGGTAAATCTGATCGTGCAGACCTGCAACGCGCTGTCTGCGATTCATGATGCAGGAATCGTTCACCGCGACATCAAGCCGGACAATATTCTGTTGGCCAAAGGCGGTTTGGTGAAGCTGACGGACTTCGGCCTCGCGAAGGCGGAAGACTCGCGCATGACACAGACGGGCGTCGTTATGGGCACCCCAAGTTATATGGCGCCCGAGCAGGTGCTAGGAAGAGAAGCAGATGTCCGTAGCGATGTCTACGCGCTGGGACTGGTGTTGTACGAGTGCCTAACCGGAGAGACCGTCTTTCTAGGGCAGAATGTTCTGGAACGGCAATTGAAGGAAACGCCGCCCGCGCCCAGCACGGTCGTTGAAGGAGTGCCGCCCCAGTTGGATGCCATCATTCTGAAATGCGTGTCGAAACAACCGGAAGATCGCTTTCAGAACATGAAAGAACTGATGGCTGCACTGCGCAACCTGAGCCTATGACGAGAACGCAATGACTTCCTTTAACGCGGCGGCCCAAGTTCCGGGCAGGATCCCGTGATCGCTGATTACTATCCGCCTAAGGTCGTCACCGGCATGCTCAAACCGTATCTCCACGTGACGTTCGGGGAGCAGGCCTGCCGCACGCTCAGCCCATTCAACGGCGCAAATTCCAGTCCCGTAGAGAAAGTCTGTGCAACCCAAGTCTTCCACTTCAGCGGGTCCTGATAGGCGGTACAGGTCCACGTGCTGCAGTTTGGGATCCTCACCATATTCGTTTACAAGGGTAAAGGTGGGACTGTGCACGTGGGACGCCTCACCGAAATACGACGCCATGCCCCGGACAAAACAGGTCTTTCCTGAGGCGAGGTCGCCGTAGAGCGCCACCACGGAACCGGGTACGAGCATGGACACGAGTGTTGCTCCAAGGGCCTCGGTCTGTTCGGGCGAACGAGTCGTCAACTCAAGCGTGGACGTGTTCACGGCGCGGCCATCGCCTTTCGAAAGAGGTCGACGTACGCCTTCGCGGATGCTCCCCAAGACCAATCGGTCTTCATACCCGTCTTCTGCAACGCCTGCAAAATCGCCGGATCGCGGTAGGCAGCCAATGCTCTGTCGATGGTCGCCAGCAGTTCCTCGCCCTTGAAGTCCTTGAACGAGAATCCCGTGGCTTTTCCGGATGCAAGATTCTCGCTCGTCGCGTCCGTCACGCTGTCAGCAAGGCCGCCCGTCTTGTGAACGACGGGAATGGAGCCGTAGGCCATACTGTAGAGTTGACTCAGACCGCACGGTTCATTGCGGGACGGCATGAGATAGAAATCGCTGCCCGCGTAAATCTGGTGGGCGAGTTTCTCGTCGTACACGAAGTTAACACTGAACTTCTCGGGGAAATTCGCGGCGTATTCTTCCAAGGCCTTGTGAAGTGCCGCATCTCCAGTTCCCTGAATGACAATCTGCACATCCATGGCGAGAAAGGATTCAAGAACCGATAGCAGGAGGTCAATTCCTTTATCGCTTACGAGTCTGGAGACCATGCCAAACAGCGGTGCATCTATCGTGGGTAACCCGAGCCGTTTCTGCAGGGCTCGTTTGCACTTCTTTTTACCGGCGATGTTTTCGATAGAGTACTTCGCATCGATGAGCGGGTCTTTGGCTGGATTCCAGACGTCATGATCGACACCATTGGAGATCCCACTCAAGTCCTTTGTTCGAGAGCGCAAGACTCCCTCAAGACCGCAACCGGCGATGGGAGTCTGAATCTCTTTCGCGTAGGTTGGGCTGACTGTGTTGATCTTCGAGGCGAACATGATGCCCGCCTTCATCAGATTCAAATCGCCGTAATACTCAAGGTAACGGGGCGTGAAAAGTTCCCACCCTAACCCCGTCTTGGGCATGAGAGATGATGGGTACCTGCCCTGGTATGCCATATTGTGAATCGTGAAGACCGACGCTTTCCCCTTCCACGCCGGGTGGTCAAGGAAATGGGTCTTGATGTAAGCGGGGATCGCCGCCGTGTGCCAGTCATTGCAGTGGATCACGTCGGGTGTCCAACCCGTTTGCGGCACACCGTCAAGAGCGGCCAAAGAGAAGAAGCAGAAGCGCTCCAGGTTATCCGAGTATTCGGCATTGCCACGGCCATAGGGATGGTCGCGCATGAAATAGATGTCGTGCTCGACGAGATACACCGGCACGTCCGAGTCTGGAATCGTAGTCTCGCGAAGCGCTCCAAACACCGTGTCAGAATCAAGCCGGGCTCTGCAAGTGGCCACCTGCGTGCCGCGCAACTCTTCCGGAATGGTACCGTAACAGGGTAGAGCAATCCTCACATCGTGACCGAGCGCGCGCAACGCTCTCGGTAATGCATTGGATACATCAGCAAGACCTCCTGTCTTTATAAAAGGAGTCGCTTCACTGCAAATGTAGAGGATCTTCAGAGATTCAGAAGTCAAAGATAGATTACTCCGTTATTGCTCGAAAAGTTTCCGCCTCGATGTACGTACTTACTCGAAGCTTGGGTGCGCATTTCTTCAGGTATCCGGCTAGCGCCGGAACGACATGAATTTCCGTGCCGTGATGACCGGCATCGATTACAGCCAATCCCCGTTCGGTCGCTGCCAGCGCGGCATGGTAGTCTACATCACCGGTGATCAACACGTCGACAGTCGGCGGAATCGAATCGAGCAGATTTCCGCCTGCGCCGCCAATGACCCCCACCTGCCGCACCCGTCGAGAAGGATCGCCAACGAGGCGGATGTGACTAAGACCCAAGGCTTTCCTCACGTGAGACCCAAACTGCTTGAGTGTCTGGGCTTTTGGCAAGTCGCCGCGTCGCCCCAATCCGATTGAATCATCCCGGTTTGCCAAGGGAACGATATCGTAAGCGACTTCTTCGTAGGGGTGGGCCGCCCGCAACGCCGCCAGAACTCCTTCCAGGCGGGCCGCGTGGACGAGCACTTCAAATCGACGCTCCGGCTCTTCATTCACCGTGTGTTTCCTGCCGGTGAACGGCTGCGCATTGTCACCGGGCAGGAAGGTTCCGATGCCCGGTGAGCTGAACGAACAATAGGTGTAGTCGCCAATAACGCCGGCACCGGCGTTGCAGACGGCATCTCGTACGGCGGCCAGATGCGCTTCGGGAACGAAGGTAACCAACTTCACCTGGGAGACGTGCTCCGCGTCAAGAAGGGGCCTGAGATTGATCAGACCCAACTTGGCCGCGAGCACATCGTTCACCCCGCCAGGGGCGAGATCCAAGTTCGTGTGCGCTGAAAAGCAGGCAATTTCGGCCGAGGCGAGGTCAAGGCAGAGTCTCGCGTGAGGATTATCACTGCGAAGTGATTTCAGAGGTTCCCATATGAGGGGGTGGTGCGAGACGATCAATTGGGCGCGGGCCCGCTTCGCGGCTTGGAGGACTTCACTCGTCACCGTCAACGCTACGAGAACGCGAGACACGGGAGCACTGGGATCTCCAAGCGCGAGTCCGGCTCGGTCCCAGGAATAGGCGAATTGAGAAGGTGCAAGCCGCTCTAGAATTGCGCAGACTTCGCGAACCGTCATGCGGACCGTTCCATACTCATTGCGGCGTAACCCACAACGCGGGAGTAGTCGCCGGAGGCAGCGGCGCTGGTACGGTAGTCGAGCAAGCGCCACGCATCGGCCTTCGCTTCCCGCGCATAGACCATGGAAGCCAGGACTGCAGATGCTCCGCACATGGAAACAGACTTTCTGGCAACGCCTTTAGCGAAGACAGGCACATCCTTGCTCATCACGGCATCCAGCGAACGGCGATCAGTCATGTTGGCTTCCTCTTCGGACAGGTAGTGAGAAAGATCGGTGGATACTACGACAAAATCACCTGGATCCGCCATCTCCGCGATGATTTCACCTACCCGAGTGTGCCAATCGACTGCCATCGGCCCGAGGAGTACGGGCACGATGGGGACGATTCCGATGGCCACCTTAAGAAACGGAAGCATCACCTCCAAGGCATGTTCCTGAACATGGGCTTCTTCGCACTGGGAGTCGAGACGTTTCGCTAGACCCACGGCGAAGGACAGGTCAACGGGAAAACGCCCCAGCGGTGTGTCGAAGGCTTCACCCGTGAACACTGAGGCCGTCTCGATCGCATAGCGGTGCGAACAACCGAGAAGAATTACGCGGCCGGGCGATTTGCCCCGGGCGCGCGCGAACGCATGACCTGCGGTGGCGCCGGAGTACATGTACCCCGCGTGCGGAGCAATCACGGAGATGACGCGCGTCGGGTCGGGTTCCACTTCGGCATCCTCAATGTAGGATGCGACGGTACGCTCCAAATCGATCGGGTTGGCCGGATAGAACTGCCCCGCTACTGCAGGTCTTCTTACCGATGGCTCGCGCATGTCAGCCTCCAGTGCACGCCGTCTTCGCAATTACAGGTTGATGGGCGGAAGTTTGGTGAAATGCCCATTGCCCTTTACGCGCCGCCGCGTGTCTTCGGCCCCCTCCAACACCGGGATTATTTTGTGCAGATGCTGAATCAAATACAACTGCCGGTCCGACTCCTTCGAGATAGCCAGGAGTTGCACCTTCTGCACCAGAGAAAGGCCCACTTCCTGAGCCAATTGATACGAGATGTTCTTGATGTCGAACCGGTCGCGCGTGTACCCCGTTTTCAAGAGGTCGTGAAAGCGAGCATATTGCTCCGCCAATTCCTCAAGCGTGACTGGAAACGCGGCTTCGTCGATATCGAGGGGAGTCACGTGTCCGCCCGGGTAGAGCTTGTCGTGAGCCTGACGCTGAAAGTCTTCGAGGTGGAACACGCCGATTCCCTCGACGAGGATGTCCATTTCTCCGCCGGGATGCGTGGCGAAGATGCGCAGCAACCGCATTTCCGTGCCGTACTCGGCGACTCTGTTGTCGATGTATGCAGGGATTCCGAACGTGATTTGGCTATCCCGACACTCTCCGATGAGTTGCTTATAGCGGGGCTCGAATATATGGAGTTTCAGCTTTTCGCCAGGAAATACAACGAGTTGCAGGGGAAATAACGGGAGAAACTTAGACATGAATTCCGGATCCTTGTTGGGTGCTCGCATCCTGTAGAGAGTTTAACACGAGGATGCGCCCTCGTCACAGGATAGCAGGTGCTTCACTTTGAAACACCTTGGTGTTCGATAGCGACACGAATACGGCTCAAAGATTCTGTCTTCGCGAACACACGGCAACATACGCGATTAAATTTCAAATACTTAAGTCACGGACATCGAACTGGCACATCCATTGCGATACTGAGTGGCGTGAGCTGCAAGAGGCAGCCAAGAGGAACCGAGAAAGAAAGGAGATGGCACCATGGCTCTGGTACGTTGGAAGGATAAAGGCGAACTGACTCCCTTTAGCGCGTTGCGCGACATCGAGAACCAGTTCAGTCGGTTATTCGGCGAACTGAACCGCGATTTCGGTCCATTCGATCGGGTTTGGTCTCCAACGGTGGACCTGAAGGAGACCGATGATGCCTATGCGCTCGAAGCCGATCTGCCTGGCTTGAAGAAGGAAGACATCGACCTGACAGTCGTCGACAACCTCGTGACGATCAAAGGGTCGCGCAAGCACGAGGCCGAGACTAAGGAGAAGGGCTATCATCGGGTCGAGCGCCGTTACGGCAGCTTCGAACGGTCCTTCGAGATCCCCGGCGGATTCGATGCCGAGAAGATCAAAGCGCATTACGAGGACGGTGTGCTGAAGGTGACGCTTCCAAAACGTGAGGAGGCGAAGCCGAAACAGATCGAAGTGAAGGTGAAGTAAACCACGCACGAGAATCGTGCGCCAACGGAAACGAAATCGGGGGCGCGTAAGCGCCCCCTTTCCCACAAAGGAGATAGAAACCATGTCCGCATGCGCCCCAGAGAAGTCTTCGTGCTACATGATGCCGCGAGTTAACATCATGGAAAAGGCTGACGAAGTGATTATCGAAGCCGAGCTTCCCGGCGTGTCCAAGGATGGCACCCAGATTGAGGTCAAGGACAATGAACTGACCCTTACCGGGCACCGGAAGGTATCCGAGAATGACGGCCGCATTCATCTTCGCGAGCGCGCTCAGGCCGATTATCGTCGAGTGTTTGCGCTGAGTCGCGCAATCGACACCAGTCGCGTGGAGGCTGAGATGAAGGACGGCGTACTAACGCTGAGGCTTCCGAAACGCGATGAAGTCAAGCCGCGTCGCATCAGCGTGAACTAACTTAACCCCTCTGCGGACCCTCCCCCAATAGTCCGCTTGCCCACTCCCCTCGCGCTCCCCCCAAGCGCGAGGGGGTTGCCTTTTTGGGAGATCGCGCCGATATCCTGGTATGATGCAGAAGGTCGGAGCCGAGATCCCGTTTTCAACTATGGGAATCGTCAAGCTCCTTAAGCAGGGCGAAAACATGAATACTACTTCTCTTGCGTCTCGTGCAATTCTCTTGCGAAACGTCTGTCTCTTCTTCAGCGCATTCCTTGTCGCCCTATTGTCCGGCGGATGTCCGGAGTCATTACCGCCATCAGAGTTACCGACGACACCCGAAGGGGTATTATGGCTTCGATTCGCGCAGCTCTCGGACACGCATATTACCGACGACGAAAGCCCTGCGCGCGCTGTTCGTTTTGCCCCGTTTATCAAATCGGCGTGGCGTCCGCAGGAGGCGTACAGCGTACAGACACTCGACGCGACGCTGCATGTGCTCAATGAACACCACACCGGGGCATTGTCGCCACACCTGCCGTTGGATTTCGCAATCGTAACCGGTGATTTGACTGACAATGCCCAACTTAACGAGCTGCGGTGGGCCATCGATACGTTTGACGGTAAAGTGGTGCGGCCCGATTCGGGAGCGCCGGACGGGGTGAGAAGACCAGTCGACGAGGAGATCAATCCGAAACTGGAGTATGACGCGGAAGGCTTGGATGCATCGATTCCGTGGTACACCGTTTACGGAAACCATGACAATCTCTGTGTAGGCACTTTCAATATCGATCGCAGCTCGCCTTGGCCGGAATTTTGGAACGCGCCTCAATTGGGGCCTGTGGCACGGATACTTGGGCTAAAATGGTTGGACCCTCCATCGGATGCGTTGCTTCCGACCTCGAATCTGAGCCCGGCTATCATCACTGGGGATCGGGAACAAATGGACCCGAGTACGTTGGCCCTGGACATGCTGAATCTGGGGTTTGGCCCTATTGTTCCGGATGATAGGCGGCGGTTCTCAAGTCGCGAACAGTTCATTGAGGAGCATTTCAATTCCACTTCGCTTCCGTTGGGTCATGGTTTCGATCAGACAAATCGAGAATCAGGCGAGGCCCGTTATGTGGCGACGCCCAAACCAGGCACTCCTGTCCGCCTCGTTGTTTTGGATACGACAGCTCCAAATCCCCCGTCCGGGTTGCCGGCACAGTATGGCGTTATGTTGCGTGAGCAGTTTGAAGACTTTCTGAAGCCCGCTATCGAGGCTGCGGAACAGGCAGGTGATTACGTGGTCATCGCCTCGCACCACCCAAGCGAGGATTTCGATATCCCGTATCCGGGCCAATGCGTGAAGTCGCAGGAGTTTCGCGACTACTTGGCCAGCCGTCCCAACGTGCTCATGCACATTTGCGGGCACACGCACGCGCATCACGTAGCGTTGTTGGATGGCCCGTATCCTTACTACGAGATCGTGACGGGGTCCATCGTCGACTATCCCCAGGAAGGGCGCATTCTGGAAGTCTATTACGATGCCGGATCGTCTTCGTTTACCATCACGAGCCGCATGGTTAGCCATGAGGAAGATCCGAGCACCTTCTCTCACGAGGCATTTCGGCGGGCAGAAATCGATGCGCAGAACGGTCGTCTGCTTCAGTTGAAGACGACGCAGGAAGAACTGGATTCGCTGTTTTCACAAACAGTGACTTTGGACGGTCTGCCGTTCGAATGGCCCAAGGCAGAACAGTGGTCCACCAAGGAATACACGCAGCACGAGCGCAAGGGAGGTCCTGAGGATCGTGATTTTTCAGTGACCGTGCACCGGAATCCGCGAGTGCGCAAGCCGTAAAGCGATTGCAGACAGGGAAATGCCCGCAAAAGGAAACGCCTTCCACGACATATAAGACTGGAAGGCGCTTCAAGAACGGTAACCAATCCCTTACACCCAACGTATACGGGACAGGCATCCAGAATCTATCGAGGTTCTACCCCCACCAATTCTGGAAGAAGCTAATCGAGTTGAAGAACGAGGGAAGCTGAACCGTAAAAAGGTACTGGAACAATGCAAATATTTCACCGAGCACATAGGTAATGTACATCTCTCGAATCCTCCGTTAGAACCGTTGCTGAGTCGTAGACTTGACCAGCAACGGAAACGATTATTGGGACACAACGCTCCAGCGCAACGCAGAATACAAAACCAAGTCGACGCCCTAGGCGCCTCCGGTACCTCCGCCAAGCTGCTTATAGGGCAACGAAGACGTCAAAATACCCACATAATCAACAATCTGCTCACCAGCGGTTGCCCAGGACAACAACACACCCTCTGTAATGAGATTCAGATTGGTGATGAAGGTATCCAGCTTCAAGTTAAGTGCTGTCTGCGCCATTGCCGGGCTTCGGGTAATGGCAGCGCAGTGTCTTGCATTCTGCATGTTATAGCATCCTCTCCAAGTTGCTCAGCTAACGATAGAATTCAGAAGCCACCAAAAACTTGCCACACCGGCCAACGCTTTTAGTTACCACCACCCGAAATGTCGCCAATGATGATGTCGATAATCCCGCCGAAGCCTATGGTGTTCTGAATAAACCCAACACCCAGCGTAAATACGAGATCGAACACGCTCGGAAGAGTTGTCGCGAAATATGTCGACAAATCGGTCGTGAAGTCGAGCTTGACTTGTACGGGAGATTGCGCCCTGGCCGGGACTGTTGTCATAACCGCTATGTGCTTCATGGTCGTCTCCTTACCCTAATAAGCCAATCCAAGGGGGTGCTTCCGGCAACCCGCCAGCCACCACGCGTTTGCCCTCCCCAACGAGATGTATCCCACACGAACGAAGAGCAAATCGCACTACACTATACACCAGTAGTTGGCAAACGTGTCAACTGGCTGTTTTGCGATATAATCACAAAACACACATTACTCACTTACAGCAACCCATTGCCACCAAAACATTCGCGTGGAAATGGGCCAAGGTAACTGTTTACAGCTTAGGACCGGCTGCTGTGCTGATGCGGCGACCTTCATCGGTGTTCTCAAACCGGGTGAAGTTCTTCACAAACATGTCGCCAAGCTTCTTGAGCGCTGCGTCGTATTCAGCCTTATCCGGCCAACCTTCTCGCGGATTGAGAATGCTCGAATCGACACCGGGAATGCTTTTCGGGTACTTGAGTCCGAACACCGGGAGCACATCGAACTCGGCATTGCTCAATGTCCCATCGAGGATAGCATCAATGATCTTGCGCGTCGCGGGCAAGGAGATACGGCTCCCCACGCCATATCCGCCCTTTGTCCAGCCTGTGTTGACCAAGTAGGCCTCGGACTTGTGCTCGGTCATCTTCTTTCCGAGAATCTGAGCGTAGAGGGTTGGATGGACGGCAAGGAAGGCAGCGCCGTAACAGGTCGAAAACGTTGCCTTGGGTTCGGTGACGCCTAGCTCCGTTCCGGCGACTTTGGCGGTGTAACCGCTCAGGTACTGGTACATGGCCTGGTCTGCGTCAAGCTTGGAGACCGGGGGCAACACGCCGAAGGCGTCGCAAGCCAGAAAGATGATCTTGCTTGGATGGCCGCCCTTGGAAACCGGCTTCACGATGTTTTCGATGTGGTACAGCGGATAGGAAACGCGACCGTTCTCGGTCTTCGACGTATCATGAAAGTCGACAACACCGCCGTCACCGATCTTGACATTCTCCAGTAGCGCGTCGCGCTTGATGGCGTGATAGATATCGGGCTCTTTTTCTTCGCTGAGGTCGATGGTCTTGGCGTAGCAGCCGCCTTCAAAGTTGAAGACGCCTTCGTCGTCCCATCCGTGTTCATCGTCGCCGATGAGAAGTCGATGGGGGTCTGCGGACAGCGTCGTCTTGCCGGTGCCGGAAAGGCCAAAGAAGAGGGCTGTGTCTCCCTTTTTGCCCATATTGGCTGAGCAATGAAAGGAGCCGATGCCCTTCAATGGCAGGAAGTAGTTCATGATGGTGAAGATACCCTTCTTCATTTCACCGCCATACCACGTGCCGCCAATGACCGTCATACGCTCTTTGATATTGAAAGCAGCGAAGACTTCGGATCGCATGCCATGATCCTGAAAATCCGGGCACGTGGTCTTCGAAGCATTCAGAATGGTCCAATCCGGCTTGAACGTCTTCAATTCCTCGTCGGTGGGACGGATAAACATGTTCTTGCAGAAGTGGGCTTGCCAGGCGACCTCGCAGATAATGCGCACGCTGAGACGCGTATCGGGGTTTGCACCGCAGAAACCGTCGACGACATAGAGTCGTTTTCCGTTGAGCTGTTTCAGCGCGATATCCTTGAGATGGGACCATGTCTTCTCAGACATCCGCTTGTTGTTCGAACCGGGGTTTTCGGCCCCAGCCCACCAAACGGTGTCTCGGGAGACATCTTCCTCGACGATATACTTATCTTGCGGCGAGCGCCCGGTAAATCGGCCAGTATCCACGCTCAATGCGCCAAACGAGGTTTTGTAGGCGCGTTCGAAACCTTCGAGCGACGAATCGAGCTCGTGCTCATACAGAGTATCGTAGGAAGGATTGCGCACCAAACCTGTCCACGTAGTAATTCCGATTTCTTTTAATCCCAAGTCGCTCACGGTAGGTACCCCCTGTTCATTATGGTAGTGCCGGCCCGTACGGGCCGGCACTACTAACAGATTATTGCGCGAAGAGTATAGCCCAAGTCGCCTTAGGAGTCCACTTGAAGAGTTCCACAAAACTCCTCTTCTAGTCTTTTATATACGCTCCGCCCTGGTTGCGAACGCAAAACGTCATTATAGGTCCATCAATTTACGAGCTTGCGCACCACGTCGAATTGCATCTCGGAATCATGCTCAAGATGCTGTCAGGGCCATGCAATACTGCCGATTCGAGGCGAAGCAGCCTCCTCTGCTAAACTATGCGTTCACAGACCGGCCGTTCAGAAGCGCCCCGAATCGGGGTAGTGCCGTAAGAGAGGGATCAAAGCATCATGCCGTTTCCAGAAATCAATCGCAGGCTCCTCCACATCAAGCCGCTGCGCGAACGCAAGAACAAAGTCCGCATAGAACGCGATCACGTGCCACCGACCGCGGAGCCTAAGAGGCTGTCAGATAACGCAAAGCGTGTAATCGACGAAGCTGCGGAGAAGATTGTGGCTGCTCGGAAGGCAGGCCGTTCGCGGATGCTGACGTTCGGGGCGCACTCGATCAAGAACGGTTTGGCGCCCGTTTTGGTGAAGCTGATTGAGGATGGCTGGATTACGCATTTGGCAACGAACGGCGCAGGAATCATCCACGACTGGGAATTCGCTTTTCAGGGCGAAAGCAGCGAAGACGTGCGCGCGAACGTCGACCAAGGGCAGTTCGGTGTATGGGAAGAAACTGGGTTCTACATTAATCTTGCGATTCTCATTGGCGCATACCAGGGCATGGGATACGGTGAGTCCGTGGGCGCAATGGTAGAAAAGGAAGGCCTGCAAATTCCCTCGGAAACGACACTGTGTTACACGATCACCAGCGTGCTTGAGAAGGACGCCGCGCTCGCGGCTGCCGCCGCGGACGTGCTGGATCAGGTTCGAGCATTTGAGCTTGAACCGGGCTGGATGCGCATCCCGCACCCCTTCAAGCAGTATGGGCTGCAGGCGGCGGCTTACCGGTTAAAGGTGCCTTATACGGGCCATCCGATGATTGGCCACGACATCATCTATGTGCATCCCATGAATCACTGTGCCGCAATCGGGCGGGCCGCACAGCGCGATTTTCTCTCGTTTGCGCAGAATGTCACGAATCTCGACGGAGGTGTCTACGTATCCATTGGATCTGCGGTCATGTCGCCGATGATATTCGAGAAGTCCCTCTCGATGGCGCAGAACCTGGCAATACAGGCAGGCAAACACATTGACAACCACTTCATGGTGATCGCCGATTTGGCTGAATCCCATTGGGATTGGCAGCAGGGCGAGCCCCCAGATACCAATCCGGACTATTACCTTCGTTACAACAAGAGTTTCTCCCGAATGGGCGGCACGATGCGCTACGCGACGGCTGATAATCGCGATTTTCTCTTGGCGCTCGTCCATGCGTTGGGCCAGTCGTAGAAGGACTTTTTGAGATGATTCAGCTTTCAGTTGTTGAGAAAGAAATCCTGGATGGAATGACAGCGCGCCGCCCGGACTTGGCGTCTTGCGTAGACGACCTGATGCGCGTCCACGAGGCGTTGGTGCGCACGTACGATGGCGGAGGCAAGCTTCTGCTGTGCGGAAATGGCGGCAGCAATGCGGACGCAATGCACATTGCCGGGGAACTCTGCAAAAGCTTCGAGCGGAAGCGGACCTTATCTGCAGAGTTCATTGCGGCCGTGAAGCCCCTTCCCTTCGGCGACGAGTTGGCAAAGCATTTGGAGGCGGGGCTCGCCGCGATACCGTTGGGTTTTCAGGGTTCTCTCAAGACAGCGGTGGAGAATGACAATCCACTGCGGGACATTGCCTTTGCGCAAGAAGCGGAGGCGCTCGTTCGCCCCGGAGATACGCTGATAGGTATTTCGACCTCAGGAAATGCGGCGAACTGCTTGATGGCGATGTCGGTAACGAAAGCAAAGGGCGGTACTGTCATTTCGCTGACTGGACCCAAGGGCGGCAAGATGGCAGCTTTTGCGGACGTGGCGGTCAAGGCGCCCGGGGACACGGTGAAGGTGATTCAAGAAGCGCATTTGGTGCTGTATCACACGACGTGCGCGTTGATAGAGGCGCACTATTTCCCCGAGCCGAGATAAGCGGGCAGGCAGTAACTGACACGCCGGTTAGCCCGCCGCATAGAGCAGGGTGAGCACGACACTGACGGTTGCCACGCTGAAGAGAAACGTCCACGATACGACACTCGACAGGTAGCCTGGCTCTAGGTCGAACTGTACACCATAGGCTGCCATGCCGATAGCGACGGGTCCGCTCATCTGCAGGATAAATACGCTTGCGGCTAATCCATGCATGCCCACGATCGTGGCAACTCCCCATGCCACCAGGGGACCCAGAAGAAGTCGCACCGCGCACGCGACAAACACATGGACGGTGACTTGAAGCCTCGTTTCGGCGACCGTGGCGCCGAGGATGAGCAATTGGATCGGGATAACGCCATCGCCTGCAATCTGAACGGCGCGGTCCAGTGCTTGCGGAAACTGAAACCCAAGTCGCTGAGCTAACATGGCCGCCGCGAACGCGTAGACCATCGGAAACGTGAATACGCCGAGCAATGCCCGCTTGGCGGAGTGCACGCCGCGTTGCGCGAGGTAAAGGCCAACACTGTTCTGAAGAAATCCGCCGCACACCATGATCAATACACCGTATGGCAGGGCTTTGGATCCGAACGCAAAAAGAACAATTGGAAGACCAAAATTACCGAGATTCGGAAACATGGTCATCATGAACGCGCTTTTGAGCGGTGTCGTCATCCCAGCGCGGCTTGCGATGAGCGCGAGCACAAGTCCGGCAATTGCCGCTGCAATGACAACGGCGAGTGCCGTGCGCAGGAAGAGCGGCCATTCAATGGCGTTCTTGGAAATCCCGTTGTAGACGAGACTTGGAATAAGAACATACGCGTTCAAGGCGGACAGCGTTTTGAGGTGCAGGTGGGTAATGCGGCGCACCGCAAAGCCAAATGCCGCCACGATGAAGACGGGAAGCACGGCGGAAAGTACAGCACTCATGGTTGGGGGCCGCTTGACGCTCCCCAAAACAGACTCCGGATAGCGCGCTTTATCCTCTCACACATGTGGCTTTCTCATGAGCGCACAATGAGCGGTGGCCTCGCGGTTCTACACAACACATATCCGGTTTTTCCCGGCTTCCTTGGCCTTGTATAGAGCTTGATCGGCACTCCGAACGAATGCAGAGGCATCCATGTCCGACGCGAATTCGGCTACACCGATGCTGATGGAAGTCCCCTGACTGTCAGACGTGGCATATTCGTCACGAATCCGTTCGGCAACCACCTCTCCCGTACCGGCATTCGCATGCCAAAGGAGAATCGCGAATTCGTCGCCTCCGTAACGGAAAGCTTCGTCTCCGGTCGAGCGCGTATGCTTCTTGATGATCTTCCCCACCGACCGAAGCAGCTCATCACCAGCCTGATGACCGAAGGTATCGTTGCAGTACTTGAAATTGTCGAGATCCAGGAACAGCAGCGTGATTGGCACAGTCTCGCGACTACTGCGCGAAATGGCTCCCTCCAAGCGCGTGTTGAATGTCCGCTTGTTCAACAGTCCCGTTAGCTGATCCGTGTGAGCAATTTCCGCTAATTGACGCTGGAGTTCACGCTGCTCGGTCACGTCTCTGCAGGCGACGTGCAACATGGATTCGGAGCCGGTCCGCACCATGTTTGCGCTGACCTCGAGCGAGACGCCTTGACATCCCGCACGTGGCAGAAAGATGTCCGACAAAGAGGCCTGCCCCATTTGCTCCACGATGGAAAAACCTTGCCGCAATCGCATGCTCGAAGCGCTGTCGAATAATTCGAGGAGTGCAATGCCGATGAGGCTGGCGCGGTCTCGTTGACTCAACGCGCAAAAGGCCCGATTTACGTCGTGGATGACGTATTCGTCGGGAGAGACGACCAGCATCCCGTTCATGCTGTATTCGAAGAGACTACGGTACTTCTCTTCCGCGGCGACCTGTGCCTCACGCAATTTGCGCATGGCCTCCATGTCGTCGACTATGCGTTGCTTTTCCTGAGCCAGCTCTTCCCACAATTGCCGTTCACGAAAGATGCGAAGCAACTTGGCTTCAAGAATCTCCGATTCGTATGGCTTTGCAATAAAGTCGGATGCCCCATGCCGGATGACTTCGACATAGGGAAACTCCTGTTCATAGGCAGTCGTAACGACGATAGTCGTATCAGGGCACATCTTCGAGACTCTCGATACGAGTTCAAGACCGTGACAACCAGGCATAAGCATGTCCGTGATCAGGACATCGAAGTGCTTTTCGCTCATCACGCGGAGCACTTCGTCACCGTCGTTGACGGACTCAGTGTGGCAGGCAAATCGCGCACGCACCTGGCGTGTTGCAACATCGGCCACTTGGCGTTCGTCATCCGCCACCAAGACTCGTCGTTCTGCAAAGCTCTGATTCATGGCATAAGACCTCGTTTTTCAGGCGGAAGAGTCTAGCCAAATATCAGCACTTGTTCAACGGTTTAACACGGACAAGACAAGTCCGATTTTCACGCACATACACGGAGGGGGGAATTAGCGGGGTAGCACGGTCTCAGCAACAATCTTGTAAATCCACGCCAAAATCAGGGGAATTGCCAACAAACGTCCCCATTTAAGAGCAAATCCCCCGACGTCATCCACGTCCAGGGTCCGCCCCGTTATCAGGAAGAATGCAAGCAGGAGGATCCCGGATAACACGGCTACAAACGCCAAGGCTCCCGCTGGCTGAGCCAAAAAGGCTTCAACGGGCTTTCCGTGTGCCATCAGCGCGAACGAAGTTGTCATGCCGCATAGAGGACATGGGATGTGAAGGAAACGCTGCGTGAGGCAAGGCGGGAAGCCAAGCTGTTCGTGAGTGCCGTAGCCACGAGGATCGGCCTCCAGGAACCGCGCGACGATTAGTATCCCCGCCATGCCAAGCAGACCGAGAAGCATGAGAATTCGGTGTAGAAGACGGGATTCAGGCGTCGCTTGGTCACCTTCAATAGCCTCTGGGCGATTCATCCCACTTCACTCCCTACGCTCGCGCGGTGTGCTCTATGCCTTCAAACATACAGAGGCCGCAAGGCCCGGAGCAACCCGAACCTCGCGGCCCAATGACTAATTGCTATCTCTAAAGACCAGGAACACCCTCATCGGGGATTTTGATTACTTTCGGCATGGACCGCTCGCCGGGACGCAACACGCGCAAGAGAACGGACTTTCCGGGAGTGGCATTCGCTTTCAGGGCACTGCGGAATTCCGCCATCGAAGCCACAGCCTGTTGGGCTACTTCCGTGATCACGTCGCCTGGGGCGATATCGCAGCGCTCGGCCGGAGAATCGGGAAGGACGTCGGTTACGAGTACACCTTTTGTGTTTTCATCGAAGCCATGCTGCTTGATGATCATCTGACTCAGTTCTTCGAGACGCATTCCGAGAATATCGCCTCCCAGACGAGCCTTTTCCACGCTGCCTGCGTATTCCGTCAATTGGACGGAGACATCCATCATTTTCTTATCGCGGAAAAGGCCGATCTTAACATCGGCTCCGGGCGCGAAGGCAGAAATCTTTGCGACGAGATCCTTGGAGTTCTCCACGGGAGCGCCATTGACTTCCCGGATAACGTCTTCACTCTTCACACCCGCTCGTTCGGCCGGGGAATTGGGGTGAGCGCCCCGCACATACGCGCCCTTGGCATCGGGAAGGCCCATCAATCCGATGAAGTCTTCGACGCTCTCCGCGCCTGCCTCTTTAGCAACATCTTCGACGTCGCTAATGTCGACTCCCAGGAATCCGCGAGTGACTTTGCCCTTCGACAACAACTGCGGGACGATTTCTTTCGCCATATTGATCGGAATCGCGAAACCGAGCGATTCGGCGCCGTAGAAGATTGCGGTATTGATGCCAATCACGCGTCCTTCGATGTCGCACAGAGGTCCGCCGCTATTTCCTAGGTTGATGGCCGCGTCGGTTTGAATGAAATCCTGAAAGCGGATCGACGGCAGTCCGAGCGATTCACGGCCGAGTGCGGAGACATGGCCGAACGAGACGGTTCCCTCCAATCCGCGGGGGTTGCCGACCGCAATGGCAAACTGTCCCACGCGAATCTGGCTGGAATCACCGAGTTCAGCAATGGGGAGATCGCCTTCGGGTGTAATCTTAATAACGGCAATGTCCGTGTCCGAATCAAGGCCCACGATTTCCGCGTCGTAGACTTTGCCGGTGGAAAGCCTGACTTTAATGTTCTTTGCGCCTTCAACCACATGATTGTTGGTGAGAATGTGGCCTTCCTTGTCAATGATGAAACCAGAACCGGAAGCCACGGACCGCGGCATGCGGCGAGGCATTTGCTCGGGCATAGGGATGCCGAACTGCCGAAAGAAGTCTTCCAGGCCCTTCATCTGGTCTTCACTCACGGGCTCCGTGGGTTGCTCGGAGTCGATGTTTACAACACACGGACGGACTTGCTCCCCAATGCGTATGAATGCGTCTTCTATTTCACGCAGTACAGGGCTCATAGCTTGGGCGGCACCGGTCAGCACGAGTGCAAATGCGGCGACCCAGACTCCTTTTCGAATTGGATACGTCATGCTCTACCTCCTTTGGCTTCGACAGCGGCTCGAGGATGGATGGCGCTGTGAATCATCTCTCGAATGGCCGCTTGTGTCTCTTCGTCCTCAATCTTGCTGGTATTACGCGTCACATAAAACGAGTCTCGTACGCGTCGCGCATCCGTCACGATGCGGGCGGTGACGATATCCAGCCCAGCTTCGCTCATAGCGCGCGTGATATCGTAGAGGAGACCCGTACGATCGCCAGTTTCAATGTCTATTATCGTATGATTCCTTGAAGAACTGTTATCGAATTCTACTTTGGTCGGAACGGGCACTCTCGGCTGAAGCAATGCATACAAACGCCGCAGGGACCTATCCACGTGTTCTTGAACGTCCTCTCCATCCAGCAGAACCGAACGCAACACCTGCGCGACTCGCGCGGTTTGGGCGGATGTTAACGGTCGCGAATACTTGGCGTCGCAAACGCTGAAACAATCGACCACCATGCCGTCCGGGCGCGTGAACAAGGCCGCACCGTTGATGTCTATCAGTTGTGACGAGAAACAACCCGCGATCTTCGAGAAAAGTCCATGCCGGTCGGCGGTACAGATAACAACGTCGCTCAGCCCCGTATTCTGGTTGGGCTGACATCGCACGGCCAGACCGGTGCGTCGGGCCTCGTCCGCGCACTCGAGGTGCATGGCGATCTGTTCCGGCTGAAACGCCACAAAGTAACGTTGCCCCAAGCCACGAAGATGACTCTCGATCTCGGTGCAAAGGTCCTTGCGGGTGTGCTCTACGACTGCTTGGGCCTTCGGGGAATTCCAGAAGTCCTCGTCGGGCGATTCGGCTCTTCCCAGCAGTCGCTTTACGGTCCGGAGATACAATTGCAGGAGGAGGGCGCCCTTCCACTCATTCCACACGCCAGGACCCACGGCCGAGAGATCGGCATAGGACAGAATGAACAAGGCGCGCAGACGCTGCTCGTTTTTCATCGTCTCCGCAAAATCCCGGACAATATCTTCGTCGTCGATGTCGCGGTATTGGCTGATATTGGTCATCAGCACATGATGCTGAACCAGGAAAGCGATCCGTTCCTCATCGTCTTCCTGCACGCCTATGCGTTGACAGATTTCATGTGTGATGCGAACACTCTCGTCCACGTGGATATCTCCGGCAGCCTTTCCCAAGTCGTGGAAGAGAATGGCCATCACGAGGATATTGGGATCCGCGAGATTCTCAAGGGCTTCACGGAGGCAGCGTCCCACCGCGCCGGGCACGTTGGTCATCTCGTTAAGCGCATCGATGGCGCGTAGCGTGTGCTCACCCACCGGATAGGAATGGAAGTCTTCGTACCGAATCACCTTCTGCACGGAAGCGAACTCAGGCAAATACGCGTCCAAGAGTCCAATGGAAGACGCCTGACGCAACGCGAAACCCGCTGTCAGGGGCTTGTTGCAGATGGCGAGGAAGAACCTCCGCACGACGTCGTTGGAGCGAAACGCGTCGTTCACTAAATGCAGGTTATCGGCAACAAGGCGCTCGGAATTTCGGCTGAGGGGAGCCCGGTGCCGCGCACATATCCAAAAGACTTCCATCAAGCGCGATGGAGTGTGCGCAAACCAGTTCTTGTCGCCGACGCCCACATAGATCTCGTTATTCTCGATGACGTATTCCTGGGCAACCGGCATGCCTGCGTCGGGAAGGCTCGCGGAATTCGAATAGTTGCACACGCGGGCAGCGATTCGGAGAAAACGACGCAACCGGCCTGCCGCGGCGTAGTAATCCTGCAGGAATCGAGAGACGCCCATGTGATCGCCGTATCCAAAGGCGCGCGCCAGGTTACGCTGATGGGCGTACGTAAGGCGGTCATCGGCCTTGCCCGCATGAAAATGCATCTCGTTCCGGCAACGCCAGATGAAGTCAAGGCCATCGACGAAATCGAGGTGCTCATCGGAGCTGATAATCCCCTGCCCCACCGCTTCGTCCAGGGTTGAGATGCCGTACGACATCATCAACAGCCACAGCGCGGTATGGAAATCGCGCAGGCCACCCGCGCTCTCTTTGACGTTTGGCTCGGCATCATAGAGATCGCGGTAGTCCTCTTCGAGCATCTCGTAGCGGTCCCGAATCTTGTGCTCGATGAACCGCTGGGCCAATTCTCCCGACTGCAACTCGCGAATGAACAGTTTCAGGCGCGCGTACACCGCACTCTCGCCATCGATGATCCGGCCTTCCAGCATACGCGTGAAGGTGACGAGATCCTCGCTGGCGAGATCGCGGGCTTCGCGCACGCTATGAATGGAGTAACCAACGGCGAATCCGCTGTCCCATAGGAATGGAATGAGGTAGCCATTGAGAGCACGAATGCCCTCGTCGAGTTGGCCTTCGTAAATCAGGCTGATATCCAAATCGGAAAACGGACTGAGTTCACTGCGGCCGTACCCGCCGAATGCACACAGCGCTATTCGTGATTGCACGGAGCGACGCGTAGGCAGACAGCTCAATGCAAAATGGTAGATGCCATGCACGATTTCGTCCGCAACATCGGCAAGCATATGGACAACGTCGCTTCCCGAGGCGGAGTCGGTATGAAGTTTCCGTATCTCGGCGCGGCGCGTCGCGGCAAAGTCGCGTGTGGCGGCCAAGCACTCCTCGCGCCTCAAATCACAGAAACCGTGTTCACCGTTGCGCGCCTGCTCGACCAATTCCTGAAACGAAGTTGTCACACTCCCCCCGATCCCGGCGTGCTGCTACTTTCAGGACTCGAAGGTCGCTCGTAGGGCGGTCCAACGAGGGCAAGAGCGGAGAGCTTAGTCCAGCCCCGTTCTCCGTCGGAAGTCCTCACACGGACCCAGTCACCTGAACGGCCTTCGATCACGACACGGTCTCCCAATCCAAGTTCAAAGCGCACTGCTTCATTCTCACCGGTGCCATAACGCACGGGTACTTGCTCTGCAGAAGCCACGGCCAAGGGCATCGGATGGTACTTCGCCCAGGACGACAACCCAAAAAGACAGGCAAGCAGGAACAAGAGACTTGCAGCGAGTCTGGAATAGGGTAGCACGCGCCAGTATCGCACGGCCAGCACGCCCCAGAAGAGCACCCAACAGGCGACCGCAAGGGAAAAGACCGTGCGCGGAGCAAACCCTGCGTGCCAGAAGAGCATGCTTTGTTCCCAAGCGGGCGGAAGAGGTCGCGGACGCTGTTGCTTCGTGAAAGCAATGCAGACATCAAGATTGCGGGCTGCAGCCTCGAAATGCGGTGAAAGATGCAGCGCTCGCTCATAATTGGTGATCGCAGCCCCTAACTGGTTATCGCGGTAGTACGCATTGCCCAGATTATAGAATACGTTTGCATCCACCACACCGTCGCGCACCAACTGCTCATAGAGATTAATGGCAGATGCATAATCGCCTTGAGAGTACATCTGGTTTGCGCGATCAAACGTGTCATTGAATACGGTCGCCCCGAGCAGAGCGAATAGGAGAAGGGCATGGGTCATTTTTCTCCCCTCCGCTTAAGTTCGGCTTCAAGCGCATCCAGGTTTACCGAGGCGCCTTCCAGCAGCGCAGACAATTCATCTTGCGAGAGCCCCGTGGACGCATACGCGGCGCGTTCGCAACTCCGCAGAATCTTCACCAACGCCGCGGACGTTTCGAGTGAGACGCCATTTTGCTCCAGCAATTTCTGCGTATCGATGGACGTCATACCCGCCTCGGCGACATCGAATTTGTCGGCGATGAAACCTACGACGGCTCTGAACAGCGCGGCGGGCGGCTCATGCGAAGAACGAACGCTTTCCAATGCAGTCTTCAGCCGCGCGCGAGCGCGATACGATCGAGCGAACGCGGTATCCGTCGCCAAACGGCGCCGCCGCCGGAGAAAGAGCGCCAACACAGCATAGGCCACAGGAGGCATGGCCGTGACGAGCGAGGTCGTAAGTACCAGGCTGCCTCGCCGATTCAATTCACCGGGAAAGGCGACAATGTCATCGATATCGCCTGAGCTCCCTTTTACGCCCGAGGTTTCGTCACCGGCCCCGGTTACGCCCTTGTGCTCGGGTTCCGCTGAAGGCAGGACGGTGAGTTCCAGAGAATTTGCTTTGGCTGTCTCGTAAGCGCCGTTTGCTGGATTGAAGAAGCAGTACTCAATCTCAGGGATGGTTTTTGATCCGGCTTCCAAAGGCGTAACTGGGTAGATGAAGCGCTGGTCTACTCCGGCGCCAATCCCTGCGGACTGCTGTCCCAAATCCTTTTCAACGTCCCCAATGTAAGCCCAGTCCATGACGGGCAACTTCGGAGCACCAACTGCGTCCGGATTGCCATCGCCGACGATGCGAACCACCAAGTCTACGGGGACACCCTGAATGACACGCGACTTGTCGATAGTAGCCTCCAACCTGAACTCACCGACGGAACCGCTAAAGTTCGCAGGTCTCTCCGGGAGTGGTTTGACATGAATCGGAATGACCTCTGAGGTGAGTTCGAGGGGTTGCGAACGGCTGCCACGGAGTCGCAGTTGTCCCTGCCATTGCCAGGCGCCAATCTCTAAATCACCGCTGGTGGTTGGAAAAAGCGTCTGCTTGAAGTAATGAACTTCATAGACAAACCCGTTCTCGGTGCGCGTCTCGGGAGGGACGACTTCCTCGGGCTCGCGTGGCAACGCGTAGAAACCAGTCAACGATGGAAAGGAGTTCGCGAGCATGGTAGGGTCAATCTCGTAAGGGGACGTCATGAACATGAGCGTAAGCGTCAAGACGATGGGTTCTCCTTGATACACTTCTCTCTTGTCCACGTCGGCAGAAATGACCATCAAGTCGTCCAGCGTAGGGACCCTGTCTCGATTCCCATCTGTGTTGGGCGAGACAGGCGCCATGGCAGACCCATGAGGCGTTGTATCCTGCTGGCGCCTGCGAGGCGTAGTAGCTTCGGTCACAGTGATCGAAACGGCGTTGCTTACAATGTCTTTTCCGTCTACGTTGGCCGTAATGGATGGGATTTGAAACGTACCCGGCTTCTGGGTCTCGACCATAAATCCAAACTCGCTGACTTGCGAAACGCCTTGTGGCGTCCTTCGCAACTGCGCGGCAGTGGTCGTAGCCTTTCTGCTGAAGACCAAGCCATCGATATCCGGAAAGGTCAGCGACTCGAGATTTCCCCCAGTGACACGAACCTTCAGAATAAAGGCCTCACCAGCTTCAACAGAGTCCGGGCTCACCTCGATCGAAACCGTGGCTCCGTCCTGCGCGACGACTGCAACCGCGCAACACGTCAGTAGAGCCAGAATTGAGAATGGGAAGCGCATTACCACCAGTCTCCCCTCAAACGTGTATCTCTTGGCGCACGACGCATCTCGAACTGTTCCCGCTGATCTTGATCGTCCAGCGATTGCAGTAGCGCCTCCACGGCCTGCATGTCCGTTGGTTTCGCGTTCTGGGGCGAATTCGAATTGGTGTCTTGATTTTGATCGGGTTGCGCAGCCGCGTTCTGCTGTTCGTTCTCGTTCTGTTGCGGAGACTGCTGCTCATTTTGTTCAGGATTCTGTGCCTGATCCTGCTGCTCGTCCTGCTTCTGGGCCTGATTCCGCTCTTTCTTCTGCTCGGAGTCCTGTTTAGACTGCTCTTGATTGTCGTTCTGTTCCGGCTGCTGTTCTTGTTGATCGCCGCCCTGCTGATTCTGCTGCTGATCTTGTTTGTCGCCTTCCTTCCCCTGATCGTCCTTGCCCTGTTGCTGTTGGTTCTGCTCGGGCGGGTTTTGCAGCATCTTCTTCAGGAGATAGCGCATATGATCGAGATTGGTTTGGGCGTCTTTGTTTTCGGGATCGTTTGAGAGGATTTCTTCATAGGACTTGATGGAATCCTCAAACGCGGCGACGACGGCCTTCTGGTCTTTGGCGGGGTCCATCGCCATGGCCTGTTGAGCCACCGCATTCGCCCGATTGAATGTGGCGCTTTTGCGAAGCGCTGGATCGTCACTGCTCATCGCACGTTCAAACGACGCCTTTGCTTCGCTGAAGCTCTCCGCCTTGCCCGTCTTGACGGCAGACTTCGAATCTTCTTCACCCTTGGAGTATTGAGCGCAACCGAGGTTATGGTAAAGCACGTCCGATTCAGGGTTCTCTACCTGCAACTCCCGATAGATGTCGAGGGCCGCTTGGGACTCGCCGTTGCGCAGCTTCGCATTCGCTTGATTGAGCTTATCGACGAAGCTCTCCGCGTGCCCATATTGCACGAAGGCAACTGCAATCGTGATAGCCAAGAAACTACGCATATTCGCCTCCTCGCGGCACGGCCGCGCCGCGACGAAGCTTGCGAAATCTAAGCCAGGGAAGGAGGACCAACCAGATACCCTCCGCGGCAAAACATACAATGGCGGCTGCAAGCGGCCATTGATAGCGGTTCACGAGTCTCAACCGCACGTCACCACTCACGTCTCGCGC
>JAIBAQ010000061.1 GCA_019695095.1 Candidatus Hydrogenedentota bacterium | reverse complement strand
AGGCGCGGAGACGCAGGGAGTTGGCGGACCATTGGCAGATCATGAATCTGTATCCTGCGTCTCGATTGTGGAGAACACGAATCGAATAAGAACAGGTGAGAAGGGTGGAAGAGGCATTGGAGATCGGAGATGTGGGCAAACAACTGAGAGTCAGGGATTGGCGGATTCCCATGCGCGGAGTGCTTCCGAGTTGGCGCAGATGCGTTTGATAGCGGCGGCGGTTTGATGGATAGCTTCGTCGCCACTGCAGAGGACGGTACGTCCGATGCTCATGCCGGTGTGGTAGAAACTGCGGTCGGCTCCGGGGTAGGGGCGGGAGTAATTGTGCGCGAGGCGTTTGGGATTGGTGTGCCCGACGGCCCAGGTACGCCAGCGTTCGGACTCGAAGAATGAGAGCGTAGTTACGGGCTGAAATGCACTGTGCCAAACAGTAGGGATTCCTTCAGCCTCGAGCGCGGTAGCCAAGGTGTTTTGCGAGAACCCCACTATCTGTTCGTCGATCTTGAAAAGGAATTGTGTGTGCGCCTGGGCCGTGATTCGCGCGTCGTGGTCCATGATACGGATGCCTGGAATGCCGGAAATGAGGTGCTCCAACTTGGACGCACCGTCCTGGAGAGTTTTCAGGTGTGCTGGATAGCCTGCCAACTGTCCGAGAAGCACCGCAGAGAGAATGTCCGAGATGCGGCCGTTCCAGGCCAGTTCGGTTTGATCGCTGATGCCGGTAATGTCCACCGCGTCGCCCCAGGCGCGTGACGCGCGCAAGGCGTTCGCGAGACCGTCGTCGTTCGTCACAATGGCCCCGCCGCCGCCGGCTTGAAGTGGTTTCATGCTTCCGAAAGAAAAGATGCCGACTTGTCCGAGCGTGCCGACTTTTTTGCCGCGCCATTCCGCGCCGCATGCGAGACACGCATCGTCGATAAGGATAAGACTGTGTTTGCGGGCGAACTCAGCCACGGCGTCCATGTTTTCCGGGCGGCCCCACATATGTATTGCGATTATGGCCTTGGTGCGCGGACCGACGGTCGCTTCGGCGGAATCGAGATTGAGCATGAACGTCTCTGGGTCGCTGTCCGCAAAGATGGGCACGGCCCCGGCGTTGAAGACGGCGAATGCATCGGCAATACACGCGTCGACTTGCATGAGGACTTCATCGCCGGGTCCGATTCCGAGGGCGCGAATTGCCATTTGCAGTGCCATACCGCCGGTGTTGACCGCGACGGCGTGGCGCGCGCCGATATAGCCGGCGAATTGTTTCTCGAAGCGTTGAGTCGCGGACGCATGGAGCCAGTTGTCTGAACTGAGCACGCCAGCAACTTCGTCGAGTTCGTTCCCCAACGTACGAGGAAAGGGAACGAAGGGCTGCGTGATGATAGGCGTACCACTTAGTAGGGCGGGCAGGTCATCACGGCGCATATTCGACGAGCGTCCCTTTCTATCCGTAGTAGCGGAAGAGTGCCTCGGCAACGCAGACGGGCTTGGAGCCGCCTTCCGATTCGATGGTAATCGTCACTTGGGTTTGAGCCCCACCGCCGGGGAGGCCGTCGACGGAGTCAAGTACGGCGCGTGCGCGAATGCGCGTTCCTATGAGAACAGGCGCTGGGAATCGGAGCTTGTTGAGGCCGTAGTTGAGAGCGGCTGACGTGCCGGAAACGTCCCAGATGGAAGCCGTAAGGTGGGGAATCAGGGAGAGTGTAAAGTAGCCGTGCGCGATGGGGCCGCCAAAGGGCGATTCGCGTTTGGCGCGCTCGACATCAACGTGAATCCATTGATGATCGTGGGTTACATCGGCAAACGTATTCACATCTTGTTGCGTAATATCGTGCCAATCGGACACGCCGAGTTCGCGGCCTGCCCAGTCTTTAAGCTCGCTGAGGGGAATAATCGTCGCGGACATGAGAATCTCCTTTTACGGTCTCGGGAAAAACAGATGCCTATATGCGCTTTGGAGGACAGGGATGTCAAGCACACTGTGCGTGCGCACTGTGGGCAACGTTGCTGGATGCCACGAAGCACGAAGAGTATTCGGGTACGTCGAATTCAAAGAACGGGGTGGCGATGTGTTAGGATGAGCATCGGAGGACCAACAACCATGCAGGCTACCATTCAAACGAACAAAGGCACTATTCGAATCGAACTCTTTGCGGAGCAGGCACCCGTGACGGTTGCCAACTTCGTGAATCTGGCGCAAAGGGGCTATTACGACGGCCTTACGTTTCATAGGGTTATCGCAAAGTTCATGATCCAGGGAGGATGCCCACTGGGTACGGGAACCGGGGGACCAGGTTACAAGTTCAAAGACGAGTGTACTCCTGCCCTTAAACACAACCGGCCGGGCATTTTGTCGATGGCGAACGCAGGCCCGGGTACAAATGGCAGCCAGTTCTTCATCACGCACGTACCGACAGATTGGCTCGACGGCAAACACACGGTGTTTGGCGCGGTTGTTGACGCGTCCGACCAGGCAGTCGTGGACAAGATTGCGCAGAATGACCGAATCGAGCGTATCGACATCGAAGGCGACACAAGCGGCTTGTTCAGCAAGACGCAGGCGCAGGTTGACGAGTGGAATTTGGTGCTCGACAAGAAGTTTCCTCGGAAACGCTAATATGGCGGGCTTCAGTGCTCCTAGCGAGTAGCCGACTCTGCTGCCACTATTGACGAGTACACCGATCTCGAATCTGAACCAATTCATCCGCGTCCACTTTGTCTTGAGAGCGCAAGGTGGCGCGTTTGTTTTTGATCAAGTCATCCAGACTAATGAATGACACATGGACCTTTCCGTACTTGCCGCGGACAGTTTGTTTTTTCGCAGCAGAGAACTGTACTCCATCGATATCGTTGAGAAAGTCGACTCGGCTTGGAGCTACACCGAACGTAATGATTGCGCCCTTTTCGGAAAAGGTCTTTTCGGAGAGGTCATTTGGCTCAAATCCAAACTCCAACAGGACATGACGAATTCGTTCGATGTTTTCTAGCGAGGAATCATAGAAGATGTCTAAGTCTTTGGTGAAGCGTGGGTATCCGTGATATGCGACGGCGTACCCCCCGACAATCATGTAATCAACGCGGTGCTTTTCGAGTAACTGAAACAACTCTTCGAAGTCGGGATGGGTATTCATATAGGAACTTCCCTGCCTCGATACGGAGCAATTCTACCGCATCAAGACGCTCCTCGGGGGTACAGCTTATCCAGTAAGCCCGGTCCGCTTCGGCCTGTGCGGCGTGATTGGTGACTGCTAGTCTTCTCTCCATGACATCTAGTCTATCGACACACGAACTGGAAGACAAGGCACCATTTCTTGCCAATTACCCCTTATCTAGGCCATAGTCAATCGAACGTGAGGACTTGCAGGGGGTGAAGAATGAATGACTGTCGAAGTCTAATCTGCACAGGTGCAGTGATCAGTCTGGCCATGTTTTTTCACGGTACGCGCTTAGCAAGCGCAGACGATCGCCCGCAATGGGGTGAACGATTCTCGCGAAACATGGTCTCAAGCGAAAGTGGGCTTCCGTCCAGTTTCGATTTGGAGACCGGCGCAAACGTGAAGTGGTCTGCGCCGCTGGGCGGCAATGCGTATGGTTCGCCGGTTATTGCGGGCGGCAAGGTACTCATAGGGGGAAACAATGAAGCGCCCCGGGATACGCGCAACACAGCGGATTGCGCGGTTCTGCTGTGTCTAAACGAAGCGGACGGAAGTCTGGTATGGCAGCTCGCGTCGCCTCGCATCGGAGGAGATAATTACCTGGATTGGCCAATGATCGGGATGTGTTCCGCGGCGACGGTGGAGGGGAATCGCGCCTATATCATGACAAACCGTTTCGAGATTGTGTGTCTCGATATGGATGGTCAGGCGAACGGAAACGACGGGCCATTCTTGGACGAGGGCAAGCACATGGTTCCCGCGGGTACCGAGCCGCTGGAGGTGACGGCCACGGATGCCGACATTATCTGGCTGGTGGACCTGCCGACAGCGGTGGGCATGTATCCGCACGACGGGGCGCACTCGTCGATTCTGATAGACGGAGACAAGCTGTACCTCAACTCGGGAAACGGGGTAGACAATACGCACAAAGTGATTCGCAAACCCGATGCGCCGAGCCTGGTGGTGCTGGACAAGGCGTCGGGGAAGGTGCTTGCGCGCGACGGAGAGCACCTCGGACCGCTCACGTTCCACGCGACGTGGTCGCCGCCGGCGCTGGGCGAAGTGAATGGTAAGAGGCTCATCATTTTCGGTGGGCCAGATGGCGTTTGTTATGCATTCGATGCGTTGCAGCAGGGTGTTGCGCCAGCGGAGCTGAAGACACTCAATCGGGTGTGGAAGTTCGATTGCGATCCGACCGCCCCAAAAGAAAATGTGGCCAACTACCTCAGCAATCGCAAGGAAAGCCCGAGCGTGATCGAAAGCATGCCGGTCATTCTGAATGGACGTGTATACGTGACGGTGGGCGGCGATATCTGGTGGGGGAAAGAGCAGTCCTGGCTGAAGTGCATTGACGCAAGCAAGACCGGCGACATCACGTCCACAGGAGAGATTTGGTCGTATCCGATGAGCATATTCTGTTGTTCGACGCCCGCGGTTTCCAATGGACTTGTATTCATCGGTGATTGCGATGGAGTGGTGCATTGCGTCGACGCGGAGACGGGACAAGCGTGTTGGACACATAAGCTGGGCGGAGACATCTGGGGTTCGCCACTTGTGGCCGACGGCAAAGTCTATATTGGGTCGCGCAATAAGAAGATGTGCATATTAAGCGCAACGCGCGAACTGCAGGTCTTGGCAACGGTTGAATTACCCGCGCCCACGGCATCGACACCGGCGGCGGCGAATGGCGTGTTGTATGTGAACACGCTGAATATGTTGTACGCGATCAAGAGCGAGGGATAGCGAGAGCCGGGTGTAACGGCATTGGGGTTCGGATCAGGTGAACGGGTTGATGATCCTGACGCCGGCCGGCTGGAAATTGCTGACATTCCGCGTGGCAATTGTGAGCTTGTGTACGAGGGCGGTGGCGGCAATCATACTATCGAGCAGAGGGAGTGTCTGGCCTTTTCGTTTAAGGTCAGTCACGAGTTGGGCCCAACGGGCACTGACGGTGCGGTCCCACGGCAAGCATGTAATTGTGGCGGATAGAGCCTCGAACCAGCGTTCAAGCTGCGCGCGTTTCCGGCCACGGGGAAGCGCAAGTATCCCCATTCTCAGTTCTCCAAGCACGATAGGGTCAACTACCAGTTCGCGTTCATGGTCCGTCAGCCAAGAAACAACCTTGTTGTCGGGTGAAACCCGTGTAGCCTCGCTCAAAACGTTGGAATCGACGAGGTAAGTCATCCCAGGCTCGGAGTCTTGAGGTCGTCGGTGGTGCCGAGCGACTTCGGTTCCTCAAACCACTCTTTGACGGGGCAGGCCAAGAGAAGTTTAACGAGGCCCGCGTTTCGGGGAGGACTCTTGCGCTTCAGCTTGTATTCGCCGCTTCGAATCCGCTCAATCTCAAACTCCTGACCCGGTTCGATCCGGTCGCGGCGGCGAATCTCGGCGGGAAGAATAATCTGTCCCTTTGTGGATATCAGTGTTTTCATAGAAGGTAAGATATCATCTTACTTCTCGGAGTTCAAGGAGACTGTATCGGAGAAATCTCCCGTGCGCTATAAACGCGCAGAGATTTGGCGCGAGAGAATTGAAGCGCAGAGAGCTAAGGTTCCATGCCGTTACTTGCGCTTGGCGCGGGGCGGGATTTCAGTAGGAACAATCTCCAGCGCGCTTCTGTGAGGGCTGCCAGGCGGTAGAAGTGCGGCAATGCCCTGATCGAGGGTTATCAACTTCCCTTTCTGGTGAATGGACAGACTCAACAGGTAAGCGTCTGTGACTTGGCGATGACCTACCAGCGAAGCGGCAGGCAAGAGTATGTTGGTCAGAGAAATGCTGTCGGGCCAGAATCGATGATGCTTCAGGGCGACAATCTCGCCGAGTAGGGTTAGAGCTTCCTGCGGTTGAACGGCATCGGGTATGATTCGCTGGTTCGATGAAATACGCACAAACGCGCATTGAGTCATCGGGCACGTCGCCCAGCCCCGTGATTGATTGGCTGAGAACCACGTTTGCGCTACCTGATGATGAACATGCGAAGGCCACGCGAGGGCGATGAGCATGTTCACATCGAGAAGGCCAACACTCACAACTCGTCCTCGTACTTCTTGACGTCCTCGAGCGTAATAACTCGCGAATCGGCACGAACATCAAACGCAGGAAACCCCTTCTTATTCTTCTTGACCGTGTGGGTGGGGCTACCCAGGCCACGGCGCGCCAAGTCCGAAATCACGCGACCGACAGTCTGGGACTTGGCGAGTGCGAGATACTTGGCGGCTGCGAGCAGATCGTCATCTATGGTTATGGTTGTTCTCATGAGATTCAGTATTTCAGAAGATGACGTTGATGTCAAGATGATCCCGCATCATGATGCAATGTAGTGAACAATCAACTCCACTTTGCGACGGCGTTTTCGCGGAGGGCCTTGTTGGCGAGATGGGCGGCTGAAGCTGAGCTGACTCCAACTTCGACGGGTGCATTGGGTGTCTTGCGTGACCGGATGTATTCCAGCTAGTCGCTAAGGTGGAAGAGTCAAGCGTCGGGTTTTTCGCGGGAAGTGGCGTGGCCTAATCTTGCCGAACTAAGGCGGGGGAAATGTTACTATCTCCCCCCGTTCGCGGGTCGAGAATTCGACCGGTCCACAAATCAACCCACCGATAGCCATTACTCTCATAGAGAGACAAGTGGCCCCCTGTAAGCATCTGGGGGTCATTACTGTCGAGCTCGCTAATCGGAGTCGTAAAAATGACCTTCGGCCTTCGCGACATAAGGTACTGCTCATTATGCTTGTTGTGGCCAGGAAACTGAAATGCTGCCGGCGTACAGGCAATAGTTCGATCATTGAGCCCAAGGCAGTCAACTGCGGGGTTCCCGCTAAAATAAGGCAGATATCCTGCTCCAATGACTGCTATATACTCCCCATTGTAGCGGCGATTTAGGAGGTCGGCCAACTGTCTTACATGGTCATAAAGGTCTTTTGGCCAAGCTTTGAATGAGTACGCGTTGTATCCCCCTGGTTGAGACGGAATCATGGAAAGTGCATAGACAAGCGATACGGTCAAGATAACTAATAGCCGACAGCGATAGGAATGTCTCGCGGGGAGGTTCGACAACCATACCGCTGAATACAAGCCTGCGGGCCACCAGAGCACGAGAAATCGATCGTCAAAGTGGTCTCCTCCGTTCCGAATCCAATAGAGTAGCCACGCCCAAACGAAGAACGATGGGAATGGAAGCCCTTTGAAACCGTCTTTACGTATTACCACAAACGCATGGCAAGTCACGGCCAGCAAAGGCAGCCAAAGGCCAAGGCGGAAAAAGAATGGAGTATGTGGAATCTCCGTCCCTCTAACTGAAAACGTAACGAATAGCATCTTCAAGGCGACCAATATTCGTTCTGGCAACGTGCCGTCTTGCACCTTTGCCCTGACGGTGTTCGGTAGCCAGTCTCCGTAGTACGCGTGCTGCCATAACGCAAGACTTACAAAGGTTAAGGCAACAATCCCACCCAAGATACAGGCGGTGCGAACTTGCCGCTGGACCAACGCAAGATATGCGACACCGAACACAGGCATTACAAAACCGTCTGCCCGGCTGAGAACAAGAAGCACACTTGCCCCGATGAAGAGCAAGCTGCCGTTACGCTCCTTCTTGTCAACGATAGTCTGAACAGCGATCCATACAAGGACCTGAAGAAACAACACAGGGATTGTCTCCATGCCGGACCATATCCAATAGGACAAGGCAGGGCAGAGAGCCAATAGGTAGGCCATCGTGAGCGCCGCACCTTCACCCAGCCGATTTGAAGAACGAAAGAATCGAAACAAAACCAGGACGACTCCAATTCCTGCCAGCACGTTGATGACAAAGGCCCATTCATAGATTTGGTATTTGTCGAAGAAGAGGAAACCCACTGAGAGCAGTAGTGTGTAGAGGAGGTTGGAGTAGCCCTGAACGGCCTCTTGTCCGGGATTCCAAATCAGGCCGTCCCCGCGGAAAAAGTTCAGGGCATAGCGGAGGGAAATATATGCGTCATCCACACCTGGGAAATACACGCTGCAAAAGTAGCACGAAAAGGCAACTACGATGAGGGCGACGGGAACGAGGCGAAGGGAGTAAATGGGCAGACTGTGGTCTGATTGCCGTTTACGATTCTCACCGATGCCGGGTTTGCTTGTCTCTCCGCCTTGAGCGTCCGGCAAGCCCGGAGTAGTCTTCCAGATCGGAAAGCGAGACGCTTCCTTTCCTTGAGCAGTTCGAGTGGATGTGTCGCTAGGCGTAGACGCCATGGGCGCAGTACTTCCTGCCTGATTGTGAGTGAAGAGTCATGGAAATCATCTAGTCTAACGACTTCCGAGGTTGTCCCACCCAAATCCAACCCCCGCATCGGGCGGATACAGTAAAAGCGAGAACTACTGAGATATTATCACGTGCGCTGAAAAAATGCAAAGCTAATACATAAGGAGTAGGGGTATAGGCAACGCCCATCAGTATTAGGCCCCTCGAAGAGCCCCGAGAAAGGGCGTCTTCTAGGGCGTCGAAATTGGCGATTGATCGGTGTTCGAAGGGGGGGCGAAGGCGGCGAGTGGCGTTTCTTATGTGAGCACGAGGTCGTGGTGGGGGCTCATTCTTGAAGTGGGCTATGATGAATACGGCTCTGCAAATATGAGCGGGAATGTAGAATTTATAATCCAGATTGCGCGAGATGTCTTACTTGGTTGCTATGGCCGAACTTGAAACTCAAGGGACGTGTAGACAGAATCCAATGGCAAGTTGAGGCATAGTCATTGACAGCCTAGGGGGGCGAAGAGGAGGCCATCATGCGTCAGCTCACACGTCGAAGCTTCATAAAACACACTGTTGGGGCCATAGCAGCAACGACAAGTCTGCCTGTAATTGGCGCTCCTGAAGCGAACGCGGTATCTGCGACGACAGTTCGACCGTTGGGCAAGTCGGGGCTTTCATGCTCGTTGCTGGGAGTGGGCACCGGTACGCGAGGACGTGAGGGGACTACGGATCAGACCCGAATGCCGCGGGAGGAATTGGTCAATCTGTTGGAATACGCGTACCAACAGGGCATTACCTATTTTGATTTAGCCGACCGCTACGGTTCTCACGGCCATATGAAGGATGCACTTGCGAAGGCAATTCCGCGCGACAAGGTAATGTTGCTTTCGAAAGTATGGAACCGGGAACCGGACGTGATGCGGGCGGATATCGAGCGTTTTCGTAAAGAGGTCCATACGGACTATCTGGATGTTGTCCTGATGCATTGTCTGAGAACGGGTGAGGAGAATTGGCCCGATACGCTCAAGGCATCGATGGATGTGCTTTCGGAAGCGAAGGCCAAGGGGCACATCCGGGCGCATGGGGTGTCCTGCCACAATTTGCAGGCGTTGCAGCGTGTTGCGGACACGGCGTGGGTGGACGTCGTGCTTGCCCGTATCAATCCATTTGGAGCCAATATGGATGGTCCCGTCGAGGAAGTCGTTGCTGCGCTTCAGAAGATTCACGAAGCAGGCAAAGGCGTTCTAGGCATGAAGATCCTGGGGGAGGGAAATCCTGAAGTGGTCGCGAAAATGAATGAGTCCATCAAGTTTGTGATCGGGCTCGGAAGTGTTGACGCCATGACAATCGGCGTAATGAACGCAAAAGAACTTGACGGAATCATGGGCGCGATCAAGGAGGTGGGATCGGCGTGAGCCGATCCCAATAGCGCACCTCGGACGTGAATTGGCAGACGCTACTTTTTGTCGGCGGCGACGAGGCTGTCGACGAGGGCGATGTAGCGGTTCATCGCTTCTTCGGGGGTGATGCCTTCCAGTTCCTTCCACGCGTCGTATTTGGCCTTGCCGACGAAGTCCATCATCCCCGGACGTTTGCCGGTGTTGTCGCCGACGGTGCTCTGCTTGAAGAGGGCATAGAGTTTGAGCATGGTTTCGCTGTCGGGCGCCTGAGACAGGTTCTTTACGGCCTCGGAAGCTTCGCGGAATCGGACGCTCAGATCTTCTGCCATGGGACGATCCCCCTTGGGTTATGAAACCAGACACACCTTTGCGCCTTAAGTACTATCACATTTTGCGGAACTCTTGCCACTCGGGTTCGTTGTCGAAGATCCAGCGGTAGTATTCCTGGTTGTCGAGGCAGGTTGCGGCCTCCTCGTCGATGATGACCGAACAACGGGGATGAAGCTGAAGCGCGGAAGCGGAAATCATGCTGGTGACGGGGCCTTCGACGGCTTTTGCGATGACTTCGGCTTTCTCGCGGCCCGTGGCAAGGAGGATACATCGCTTGCATTCGAGGATTGTCCCCACACCCATGGTGATGGCGCGTTTCGGCATATCGGCGGGGTCTCGAAACATGGGGGCGTTTTGTTCGATGGTTTGCGGAGTGAGCGCTTTGGCGCGGGTTCGCGAATACATGGCCGACAGGGGTTCGTTGAAGCCGATGTGGCCAGATCGGCCAATACCCAGAAGCTGGAGACCGATTCCCCCGCACTCGCGAATCAAATCTTCGTAATGGGCGCACTCGGCGTCGATGTCGTCGGCAAGTCCGTTGGGAAGATGCGTATTGCGGGGATCGATGTTCACGTGCTGGAAGAGATGCCGGTTCATGTAGTGGCGATAGGATTGTTCATCGTGGCTGCCTAGTCCGATGTACTCGTCGAGATTGAACGTGCTGACGAGAGAGAAATCGAGGCCATCTTCTTCGTGCATGGCGACGAGCTTTCCGTAGACCAATTCCATGGTGCGCCCGGTGGCGAGTCCCAGGACCAGTTTGGGTCTGCGGCGGATTTCCCGAGCGAGATAACGGGCTGTCAGTTGGGCCGCCGATTCGCGGTCGCGCATGATGATGACTTCCATGTGACGATTGACTCCTTCCTCCAGGAATCTTAACTCTACGGTAAACGGCGCACTCTTGGGTAGTAGTCTACGGTTGGGACGACTCCATAAAAGAAAGGTCGAAGGGATTGCCGGGCTTCCCTATCAAAGATGTCGTGTAGCGTTCGGGAGAAACGGGCCCAAATGCGAAGGGGAGCGGTCCCCAAAGATCACTGTAAAATCCTGCCCCCAACCGTACAAGCATTGGGGTGGTCCAGCGGCACACGGGCAATTCAACCGCCGATTTGGCGCGAACGTGGTCGTCTTTGAGTGGAAATACATTGCTGTTGTTGTTGGGACTGATGACGATATCCCCTTCTGACAGGTCGGCGTTGTCAAGATCGACGGGAGTCATTCCCGCGTTTTGCATGTAATATTGGAATCCCCACTGGCCGAGGAAGTAGATGTGTTTGGTATATGAAGCCAACTCGTGCGATGCACCCGAGGCGGCGGTTCGCGCTGAACCGGCTAGCAGGTAGTCCGCGCGTGTGAGGGAGAGGGAAAACGCCGCGGTCAGGAGCAGAGGGAGAACTGTACGCCACTTCCATGCGGCTTCTCGAAACCAAGGGCGCGTTATTTCAATCTGGCGAACGGCAAGAATCACAGTTGGCGGGACCAGAGGCAGGATTGTTCGTGCCGTAACGGACCAATTGAGGTAGGCCGCGAAGATGAACGTGCCTGCGACCCACAGGGCCAGCAGGATCGAGCGGGGATCGCGGCGATGCAGCAGGTCATTTGCCGCCAGAATGAGGACGGATGCGCCCACAACAATCCACAGCGCGAGCTGTCCCAACGCTGGCCAGAAGTACCATGGCCACACGTTGACAAGCAGGGCTTTGCTTGCCGGAAGGACCGCGAGCAACAAGAACGTGGCGACAGCGAGAATCCCGGCAATGGCCAACCTTCTCCTTGTCAGCAGGAGCGGACTCACGAAGAGCAGGCCTGCGAGGCACCCGCCGGTGAATGAAAGGGCCGTGAGGGTTCGAAGGAAGAGCGATTTGCCAGTTCCTGATTGATCGGGGGCCTTGTATAGCGCGGCGGTCAGCAGGGAACCACCCCCGTAGCGAGATTGGGAGTGCCATTCATACAGTCCAAACAGAATCAACGCCAAGAATAGCGCGGGCAGCCACCGGCGGACGGGATGTTTGCTGGCCACCGAGTAGGCTGCCAATAGAGGGACCAGACTAATTGCGAAGTACTTGGAGAGCGCGGCGGCGACTATCGTGATGGCCGCGAGGACGTAGAGCCAGGCTTTGTCTTCATCCGAAGCCTTGAGCCAAAGCACGACACTCCAGACGTACAGTGTGGTCATGAAGGCATCGGTCATGACGCTGGTGGAAGAGATGAGGAAGACCGGCGAGAGTATGGAGAGCGCCGTCGCGTAGCCTGGCTGTGCGCAGAACCGGCGCGACAGTACGTTGACTCCGAGCGCAAACAACGCTGCCGGCACCAGGAAAGCAGCATGAAGGGGAATCTCGCTCCAGCCTACGAAGCAAGCGGCAAGTGCGATGTAGTAGCCGACGAGAGGCGGATTCATATTCTCCTGGGCCATCGGAGTCAGATGTCCACTCCAATTCACGTCGAATCCATAGTAATCGAGCGGATGGGCGTGAATTTGCTTGGCCACCCACAGAAAGAGGGGGTCGTCGATGTGGAATGCCTTGTTCAAGAAGGGGGCAAGCAGCGCCACGGTCAGCATGGCACACCAGAAGGCTGAGGAGCGAAGCAGGTTATTGATGATTGTCCCTTTCAAAACGCAGATCCCAGTTCGGTTAAGACGTTTAAAGCTCAAAGCATACAGTACTTGGGACGTACGACAGAACTATTTGCCTTGACCGAGGTGTTTCAATGACTCAGAATAGTGGTAGGTTGGTCTTGATGTGTCCTATTTGTTGCAAGGAGTACATGAAATGAGACGGCATTGGTCTGCGTGGACAGTCTGTGTCTGGCTTGGAGTAGCGGGAATAGCCTATGGGGGCGTACCGGTAGCGGATCTGTTGCCTGACATCATTGTGGATCCCGACTTGTTGAATGACCACAGTATCGTGACCAACATAGAACCTGGTCATGTGCATCTGCGCTTTGCGAACGGGACGCCAAATATCGGCGATGGGCCGCTGTACATGATTGGGGAAACGCCTCTCCCAGATTCGGAAACACAGTTGGTTGACCAGCGCGTGTTCCGCTCCGACGATTCATATTACGACAGGCCCGCAGGCGAGTTTATTTACCACCCGACACACAATCACACGCACGTGGACGATTGGGCGGCGTACCGGCTGCGCGCGGTGTTGCCAGGTGATGGCGTGGGTGACATTGTGGCAGAAGGCGGCAAGACGAGCTTCTGTTTGCGCGACACCGAAGTCTTCGACGGGTCATTGCCGAATGTGCCCGCACAGCCATTCTTCGTCGAGTGCTCCACTCAGTTGCAGGGTATCTCTGTGGGGTACCAAGACGTCTACACGAAGAATCTGCCGGACCAATGGATTGACATTACCAACGTGCCTGACGGGACGTATTGGCTGGAGTCCGAGGCGGACCCGCACGATCACGTGCTTGAGAAAAATGAGAGCAATAACGTCGCGCGCGTGAAGTTGAATATCGTGAAGCCTGCGCCACAAGGCGGAGGATTCGGGGGCATCTTCGCGGTTCTGATAGCACTGTTTCAGCAGATTCTGAACGCCATCCTTGGATTGTTTGGGGGCGGCCTATAAGTTCCAGGGACAGCGAGTGAAGGGTCGCAACTGTCCGCCGAGGTGTCAGAGAGCGCTTGTGCGATATCGTTTGAATCCGCGCATGGCTACCGTGCCCGAGACCATCACGATGATCAGAAGCGTCAGCAATGCCCAGGTGGATTCCGCAGAAAGCGCCGGGAACTCCGATCCGTTGTTGGGGTCTGTGCCAAGAGACACTTCGGGGCCGTCGGGCGCGCCATCTGCATCGGAGTCGGGATCCAGAGGATCGGTTGAGTAGGTGTTAAGTTCCGCCCCATCGGAAAGGGCGTCGTTGTCCGTATCTGCATTGTTCGGGTCGGTGCCCAGGAGCAGTTCTTGCTCGTTGGTCAGGCCGTCCTCGTCTTCGTCAATGGCGATGATGCGATAGATTTCTCCGTCGCCGTAATCCATCACGTAAAGCTCTCCGTTCGCATCCTCTCCAAATGAAGCGATGAAGCTGATTTGCGACGCGCCTGGAGGGTCAAGTTCGGAAGTGCGTTCCTGAAACTGAGAGACGTTGGCGCCGTCGTAGCGCAGGGACCATATCCGGGAGAAACTAAAGTCGGCAAAGAAGTAGGTTCCCTGAAGGCCAGCGATGCGGCTGCCTCGATAGACATAGCCGCCGGTGATCGAATGTCCGTCGGAATGCGTGTAATCGAAGAATGGGGGAGTAAAACCGGGATCGGTGCCACAGGTTCCCGAACCACCTCGGCACGCGAAACCTTCGGCGACCTTCCACCCGTAGTTTTCTCCGCCGGGGCTGGATGCAGGCTGGAAATCGATCTCTTCACGGGCGCCTTGTCCCACGTCGGCAATATAGAAATCCCCGGTCAGGCTGTCGAAACTGAAGCGCCAGGGATTGCGCAGCCCGTATGCCCAGATGCGGTCATCTGCACCTACGGTGGAGACGAAGGGGTTCGAGGGCGGAATTGCGTAGGGACTGCCCGAGTCGACATCGATTCGGAGAATCTTCCCCATAGGATCGGACAGGTTTTGAGCCCGGTTATCTGGATCGTTGGAACTGCCGCCGTCACCGGTGGCGATGTAGAGGTAGCCGTCGTTTGGACCGAACGCCATCATGCCGCCGTTGTGGTTGGAATAGGGTTGTGTAAGCGTAAAGAGGATCTGTCCGCTGCCGCTGTCGGCGATGTCTGGATTGGCGGAGGCTGTGAATCGCTGCACAACGGTGTTGCCGCTGTTGTCGGTGTAGTTCACGTAGAAGTAGCCGTTGGACGCGTAGTTGGGGTGGAATGCGAGTCCAAGAAGGCCGCGCTCACCTCCACTCGATACAAGCGAGTTGATGTCGAGGAAAGGTGTCGAGAGTACGGTGCCATCCTTGATGATACGAATACGCGCTGTATTCTGCTCGACAACGAAGAGCCGATGTGTGTCATTTGGGGGAGAAGTCAGGAAGAGCGGGTTGTTGAACCCTGAGGCAACAAGCTCCGTGGTGAGTTGTTGGGCGCTGGAGACTCCCGCGAAGGTCAAGAGAATTGAGAATGGGAGTACGTAAGGTAATGCGTGGACGCGAATTGCTGATTTCACAGTTTTCATCTTCCTTGCAGCTATGGAGAGTATGAAAAGGTGGACTGTCCCCTCTTGCACACTTGACTAACGTACAAAGCACATAGGTTCATTCCTTGAATGAGCCAAGGGAAGTCGAACGGCATTATGTGATACCGTATCGGCATTACCTGCCGGGCAAACCTGTTGCGGAAAGAGGAAGTATGGAAACCAAGAAGAACTATCTCATCGACATGGATGGGGTATTGGTGAGTGGCCGAAACGTCATCCCTGGAGCGGAGAGCTTCATAAAGAAACTGCACGAGGGTGGCTACAAGTTTCTCGTGCTTACGAACAACCCCATATTTACCCAGAGGGACCTCTCGCATCGCCTGCGGATCATTGGTCTGGATATTCCGCCGGACCACATATTCACTTCTGCGATGGCGACGGCCAAGTTCTTGTCATCGCAGAAGGCGCGAAAGGGCGGCGTGACGGTTTATGTGATTGGCGAGAGTGGATTGACGAGCGCGCTTCACGAGGCAGGCTTTGTTATCACCGACCATGACCCTGAGTATGTGGTTCTAGGCGAGACCTTGAGCTACAACTTTGAGACGGTGACCAAGGCGATTCGGTTTGTTGAGCGCGGCGCGCATTTTATCGCGACGAACCCCGATCCATCGGGGCCGTCAGAATCGGGGACCGTGCCCGCATGCGGCGCCATGGCCGCATTGATCGAATCGGCCAGCGGGATGAAACCCTTCTTCGTGGGGAAGCCGAATCCGCTTATGATGCGCACGGCGTTGAATTACTTGGGCGTTCATTCCGAGCACACGGTTATGGTCGGTGACCGCATGGACACGGATATTGTCGCGGGTGTCCAGTCGGGCATGGAGACGATTCTGGTGTTGACAGGGATGACGCGCGAGACTGATATTGCCCGGTTTCCGTATCAGCCGACACAGATCGTCAAATCCGTTGGAGAAATCGTCCCGTAAAGGATGACGCTACCGCGCGAAGATCTCGGACAGGAATTGTTTCATGGCTTCCCAGGATCGGCGCGCGGCTTTCTCGTTGTAGACGGACGTAGGCGGTGAATTGGCTTCGGGGTCGCTGAAGCTGTGAACGGCACCGCCGTATGCGATCATTTGCCAGTCGACGTTGGCCTTTCTCATTTCGTCTTGAAACGCGAGGACTTCCTCTTGCGGCACGGCAGGATCGTCGGCGCCGTGCAAGACGAGAACTTTCGTTTTGATGTTCTTCGCATCTTCGACGTTGGGCGTGTTTAGGCCGCCGTGGAAGCTGACAACTCCCTGGATCGGTTCGCCGCTTCGCGCCAACTCAAGTACGGTAGTGCCGCCGAAACAGTAGCCGAGCGCGGCGATTCGGCTTGTGTCTACCAGTGGATTCTTCTTGAGGGTTTCCAAAGCGGCCTTCACTCGCCTGCGCATCAATGCGCGGTCTTCGCGAAAGGGCCCCGAAAGTTTCATTGCCTCGTCGCGAGTCTTGGCGAGAACCCCTTTGCCGTACATGTCGACGGCGAAACCGACGTAGCCTAGTTCAGCGAGACGCTTGGCCGTGTCTTTCGATTGGTTGCCCAATCCCCACCATGCATGCACGATCAGGATTCCGGGGCGTTTATCTGTCGAAGCGTCATCGTAGGCGATGTATCCCTCGAGCAGCGTATCGCCGTCTTTGTACTCGACAGATTCCGTTTTGATGGCGGCGAACGCAGGAACAGCTAATACGACAGGAAGAATTAGGCACGCGAGTCTCATGACCAGGTTCCTCTCGGTTGTGAGGGGCCGTTTGCAGCAACAAAAGGCTATCCGAGCGGAAGCCGCGAGTCAATATTGAGCGAGTTCTAAATTGATCCGGTGAAAGGCGAAAATCGGACAGGTGACGCTGGTCATATAAATGGGGTTCTGACGGAAATTGCCATCGGGGTGGAAGCACTCCCACGGCGAGCCGAAATCGGGACCCTTGCGGAAATCGCCTTCGCGAAGTTCAGCCACATATTCCGAGGCCAGCTTCTTTGATGCTGGAACATCGACTTTGGAGATGGCGTAGCAAACCCAACCCGTGGGCGTACCCCAGTATGCGCCGTTTTGGTAGCGGTTCTTTGGGCCACCTCCTTTTTCCCAAGCCGTCTCTGTGCTGAAGTCGTCGGTAGTGGGTACGTGGCGGATGTTGCCACGATAGGCAATAGACCCGTTTGCGTACGCCTGAGCGAGGGCGGTGCAGGCCGATTTGGATTGGGGATCAGGGAAGGCACTTACGAAGACTCCGAAGGCCGTGCCCCACACATCGGGTTGAGCGCTTAGTCCCGTTGACGCTTTGTAGAAACCAGAAGGGAGCGCGAAGGTTGCCGTAATGGCATCGCGTAATTTCTGTCGCTCTTGCCCGTAGATTTCCTCCTTTGCCTTGTCGCCAAGTTCTCCGAAAATCAGCGACAATTCGCCCGCAGCGCGGTATTTGAGCAAGGAACAGAAAAGCAAATCCCCCGTGTGATAAATGGAATCCACGAATCCGAACGTTACTCCGCGCGTGGCTTCGGTGACGGTGACCAATCCGTTGTCTTCACGAGACGGGGGCATGCGATAGGCCTCCTCCAACCGTTGTTTGAGGGGCTTTCCGTTAACGTCGTCGTTCAGAAAGCTGGGGTCCTTCACCACGGCGAGATAGTTTGCGGCCATGTGGATGAAGAAGAAGGCGTCGTCCAATGCGGGCAACTTTCCCCAGCGTTCACCGCCTTGTCCTTCGAAGTCGTCGAGGGTTCCAGGGTAATAGATGGGTTTGTCGCCAAAGGTGATGTGGTCCGCTATGGAACCCTTGGGAACCAGACTTCCGCTTTTGAGTGTCTGGTCCGAATCGGACTGGTGCTTGGCCGTCAGATACAGCATGTGCTTCTGTTCTTCGACGGTAATCGCTCCGGACTCAATAGACATGGCGTAGTCGCGAATCCAGAAGGCAGGGTAGTCGTGCCGGCCGCCGGGTCGAATGAGCGTGTTGCCTGTGATGTTGGGACCGATCGCACCCACGGAGGCATTGGCGGGAACTCGCGATTCCTGAACGACGGCGGAAGTCATATCGGTGAGAAAGTTCATGTCGTCTGGCGAGAGAATGGCCGCCGTGTGATCGCTCTGTGCGGGCAGGAGACACAAGACAATCGCAAGACCTAGTGACGGCATGTTGACTCACTCCTGTGTGGTTATGCGCTCTGAACCGTTTTCGGACACTAGCAGAAGCCGACATCGGAGACAATTCGGGCGCTTCGCGTTGTGTCAGAACCGGCTCTGGATGCGGCGATGACGGCGCATTTTCATTGACAAAAGCAGTGTTTAGATCTATACAAATATGGGGATGTGTAGCGTTAGGTAGTAATCAGGAACGGTGGGGCGCCATGAAAACTTCTCAGCTTTCCCGCACTTCATGTGTCTTGCTCGCTCTATTCAACCTTCTTTTGCTCGCGGGATGTCCACCGCTCGTCAGCGGGTGGATCCGCACGTACGGAGGAACGCACAGCGACTACGGGAAGGATCTGACGCAGACCTTCGAAGGAGGATATGCTGTCGCGGGAACGACTTATTCGTACGGAACAACGAACGGCGATCTGTACCTATTAAAAGTAACGTCGAACGGGAATCAATCCTGGTACTACACGTACGGCGGATTCGAGTTTGAGAAGGGATACCGTATCGCGCAGGCCGATGACGGCGGGATTGTCGTCGCAGGGACGACCACGTCGTTTGGCGCAGGTGAATTGGATGCTTGCCTGCTCAAAGTGGATGGAGCCGGAGCCTACCAATGGTTCAGGACGTATGGGACCGCGGATGATGAGACTGTCTTGGGTTTGGGCAAGACGAAAGACGGCGGTTACATACTGGTAGGCACAAGCATCAACATACAGAGCGGTAATCAAGACATCTATCTTGTTAAGACCGATGCCGATGGTGTCGCGGATTGGACGAGAGGTATCGACTATGGCGGAGAAGAAATTGGAGTTGGCGTTGTGCAGGCGGCAGACGGCGGATACGCCATCACCGGGCAGCGAATCCTAGTCGATCCTCTGGCGGACTCGCCGCCGGGATATACGGCGACGATGTGCCTCGTCAAGACGGATGAGAACGGGATTGCCAGTTGGATCGAGGAATTTGGCGAGAATGCCGCTGGCTTCGATATCTGTTTGTCTGGGGACGGCGGCTACGTTATGGCGGGAGCGGCGTCCGGCTCGGCGCTAGATCCTCTCGATGAAGACGATGGGTTTGCCGTAAGGACAGACGGAGATGGAAACGAGGTATGGTCGTTCCTCTATGACCGCCCCGCACAGACTTGCTGGTTGCTATCGGTAATGCCGTGCAGCGGCGGAGGGTTCATCTTCTCCGGAGACGAAGGGGATGCGGCACTCATGTTGAAGACAGACGAGAATGGCGTAGACGAGTGGTCGCGCCGATTCGGGGAAAGCCGCGGAACGCGGGCGAGCGGCGCCGCGATAATCGAGTCATCCTGGGGTGGGTACTGTCTGGCTGGGTCGCAGTATGACAGCGACAGCGATGACTGGTCCGTATATATGGTGAAAACGGACGAAGACGGAAATACTGGACTCCCGCTGACATTGCCGTGATTGAACCAACGGCGCTTGACGTCCGATAGAGCCCGGTCGTAGCGCTTGTCCGGTCTTGTAACTTGGCGGTTGCGTGATACGCTCCTGTATACTCCCGCTCGCACGCCTCGGGGGGGGAGTCAGGGGAGCTTGTTATCGTGAACGAGAATTCTGTCGCCGCATTGGCATGTAGCGCGTATCAGAAGGGGAAAAGACTTGTAGTCCCTCTTATGGGCTTCCCCGGAGTGGAGATGGTCGGCACGACCATCAAGGTCGCCCAACAGAACCACTGGGCGCACTTCCGTGCGGTGCGAAGCCTGGTTGAGCGGTTTCACCCCGACCTAATCTTTCCGTTGATGGATCTGTCCGTTGAAGCAAATGCCTTGGGTCGGTACACGATCTTCCCGCGGCACGATTCCGCGACTGTGCCCAAAGACCACTTTTCAATGGACGATTTGGATGAACTGCGAGGCATCGATATCGCGTCGGACAGCCGCGTGATGAGTTGTGTCGAGACGGTGAGGCGGATGCGCTCGTTGTTGCCGCAGGAAGTCCTTGTAGGCGCTTACGTGGCGGGACCCTATTCGCTCACCGGTCTGATTATGGGGGCCGACGATGCGGCCATGGCGACCATTGCCGAGCCTGAGAAGATGGATGTGCTCACGCAATTCAGCCGGGAGACCATTACGACGTACGTGCGGCAACTGATTGGCGCGGGAGCGCAGGTCATTTGCATGCTTGAACCGAGCGCCGTGATGCTCGGGCCGGACCAGTTCCGGCGGCATTCTGCCGAGCACGTAAAGGCAATCGCAGGGATGTGCCGCGCTTCAGGCGTGAGCTCCATTTATCACACTTGCGGTAACACCATGCACGTGTTTGAAATCATGGCACAAGCGGGCGTGGATGGTCTGAGTCTGGACTCGCCGGGAACGGGTGTGGACCTGAAGTTTGTGGCGGAGAGTCTGCCACAGAGTGTGGCGGTGATTGGAAATATCTGCCCCGCGACGACCATGCTCAGCGGGACCCCGGAAGACGTTCGGCGAGAAGTGAACGATCTGCTGGAGAAGATGGCTCCGTATCCCAATTTCGTTTTGGGTACGGGTTGCGATTTGCCAGCAGAAACTCCTTTGGAGAATATCGACGCGTTTATGCAGGCGGGGCGGGCCTGGGTCAAGTAAGGCGCGTAGGGGATACAAGCGGTGTAATCTCGGCGATTGACAGTGTTGATGGCTTTATGGTATAAAGTACTTGGTGCTGGTGTTCTCCATGTTTGGCCGGGGGTGCTGTCATGCTTGCGGAACATTTCGACTTGGCCGTGATTGGGGTCTATTTCCTGGTTTCATGTGTCTTGTGTTGCGCGATCGCCGTGATTGCACTTCAACGCTTCCTACCTTTCAAGGTCCTTCGCATTGAGACTTTGAGCACCCGCGCAAGGTTGGCAATGGTCATTCCCTTGGCGGTCTTGGCCCTCATGTTGGTGATCGCGTTCAGGAACGGCTTTATCTCGCTTATGAGTGGAGAGGCAAGACTGCACGTATTCAGTACCGAAATCCCGCAAGGAGGGCTTTCGGATGCAAGCACGACGAAAGCAATGCTGCAGTGGTTTGCGGCATTTGCAGTGAGTGCTCTGCCGTACGGGATCGCAATACGGGCTCTGGTGGGAAGGGAGAAGCCCGCCGGATACGGGTTACTGCTCGTATCGGTTACGGCATTAACAGCGTGTTTGCTGTGCATACTGCTCCTGGGAGCCATAGGTCTGTCCAAATACACAGTAGCGATGGGGCTGACGCAGAAGCGGGCCGAAGGTTGGGCATATGTTGCGATTAGCTTTCTTGCCTTGGCGGGGGCCTACGTTTGGCTGGTGTGGCCGCGCGAGAATGACCGAAACACGGCTTGATTGGCCTATGCTCACGCGAGGCCAAGCGTGTATCATAGATACACGTCTCTTCTGCCGGAGAGGCGGCGGAAGAAAGAGCGTCATTTAGTGGTATGACCGATACGCAGAAGGAGATGAGACGTGAGCATCAATCTCGTGACGACACTCAAAGGGTCGCTTCTGGAAGGGTTCTTTCCAGCGGGTTGGGACTTGAAGAAGCTGGACGAAATCTGTTCGCGCAAGCCGGAGACGATTGTGAAGCGCGAATCCTGGTGGAACAAGAAGTTCGAGCCGGTTTCGTGTGAAACGCTGGCCGATTTCGACATGATGCTGGGACACGAAATCGCGATGGAAATCTGCCAGGCCAAAGAAAAGAAGCAGCAGATTGCATTTATTCTCCCGGTGGGTCCAATGGGTATGTACCGCTGGGCAGTGTATTTCTTGAAAGAGTGGGGCGTGGACTGCAAGCACATGCATGGGTTCAACATGGACGAGTGGAGCGACCACAAAGGAAATACGCTTCCCTCAAACGATCCAGGTGCATTCCAGAATGCCATGGAGCAGGCGTTCTATGGGCCGTTGGGTAAGTTGTCCGTGCCGAAGTCGCAGCGGCACTTTGCGACGAAGTCCTCGCTGCCGAAGTACGGTGAGCAGATTCGCGCGCTGAAGAAGGCCGGGGCCCGTCTTGTGACTGTGTATGGCATCGGGCGTGCGTGCCATATCGCTTTCTGGGAGCCGCATTTTGCCGCCGAGTACAAGTCGGTGGATGAGTGGAAGAAGGCTGAGTACCGATTGGGCGCAATGTTGTGTCCGCTCACCATCGAACAGAATGCGATTACGTCGTTCAAGAGCCGGACCACACTTGTGCCCGCGACCGCGAACACGGTTGGACCAGGTCTGTTCCTGAAGTCCGATCGCGTGATCGGCGGCGCGGATGGAGCGCTGGGACGCGGCATGATGTGGCAGGGGATGTCGTTGTGGGCATCGCTGCATCATTCCCCGACGCCGTGGATTCCCAGTACGTTCATGCCTACGTTGCCTGGACGGCTGTTCTTCCTGAAGGAACTGGCTGGACCTCTTGAGGCGGAGTGTAACTAACCCATAAATGCATTCGCGGGGAACCCACGTTTAGATAAGCGTGGATTCCCCGCGTTACTTTTTGGCGCTCGTTCATTGCAGCCGATAGGTGCCAAACGTGGGCAGCATGATGCGCCGTCGAATGCTGTCTACATTTTTATGGGCGGACATCCCGCCGAGAGAAGCGTGATTCCCAAAACGATTGCCGTAGCGACTGCAAACTGGATTGCTTTCAAGCCGGTCTTCTTCATCTGTGGTTCTCCATGTTGTGGTTGCGGGTGACTTGTCAACTGATCGGGGGACATCCCGAGGCAAGTACTGTGAGGCCAACGACAAAAAGAAACGCGACAAACATCTTCATCAAAGTCATTTCTAGATCTCCTCTATGAGACACCGTGGATTCACGACCAAGAGATTGATTCCCCTGGCGACTGCTTAGGAGCGTAATGCGACTAGAGAGTTTGCGGCGGACAACCCGACGCCAGAAGCATGATTCCGAGAACAATCGGTATCGAGAAAGCCAATTTGAACAGCATTGGCGCATGGGGCTTCATTGCTGTATGCCTCATTGGTAATCCTTCATTCAGAGAGAACCAAGGACTAGCAGGGCACAGCGACCGAGGCGCTCTGCGAGACCCTCTACTGTACAGCGCGAACGACTACTTGTTTCTTTGCGTGATGCCTTGCAGGAGGAAACACACGAATTCGAAATGCGAATTCTGATGTGCAACGCTTTGTGATTCTGAGGGAGTATACCACAACTTTTATGAAGCAGCGCCTTCTTGCATGAGAGCATTCAAGGCCGCATCGTGCAGCAACTTGTTGGAAGCGAGTACCCCGGTGTTTCTGGATAGTGTACGGCCTTGGGTGAAGTCGAGCGGTTTGCCTTGAAGGTCGGTGATGCGACCACCGGCTTCTTCGATCACGAGCGACCCCGCCGCTTGGTCCCAGATCTTTTCCTTGTAGTCAGGCCGCTTTGGAGAGAGCAGGCGAAACAGAATCTCTCCTGCGCCGGCAGCCATGACGGCATATTTTGCCTGGCTATCCATCTTGACAGCGGGCGCCTGTACGCCGAGACGTTGGGCCACGAGATCGACTTCACTGATATTGGTGTGCGCCGCTTCCACGCTTCGCAGGATGCGCGCATCGGCGGGGTTGCTCGTGTTCGAAACGGCAAGGCGCGTCCATTCGCCGCCTTCGAGCGCGCGCGTCCAGGTGCCTTGTCCGCGAACGGCAACAACCAGCGAACCGGGGCCGTCATGTTCCGGCGTGTATGCATTGGTGAGATTGGGGCATCCGAGCACGCCGACTTCCACGTTGCCATCGACGATGAGCGCCAAAGCAATCGCATATTGATCGGCGCGCAGGAACCCTTTCGTTCCGTCGATAGGATCGAGAGTCCAGAAGCGATTGGCAGATTCGCCCGCGCCGCGATCGATCCATTGGCAGACCGTCTCCGGAGTCGCGTAGGCCAGATGTTGGCCTACGAACCGGGCGACCTGAGAGAGCATCTTCGAGTTGTCGGGTGCGCGCAGCGACTCGGAGTCTTCCTCAGCAACCAAGGGATCGTTGGGGAATGAACGGTCGAGCATGAATCCGACAATTGCCTGGGCGGCGAAGTCGGCGACGGTCACGGGGGATTTGTCTTCTTTGGCGAGGCTTTGTCCCACGAGTTCCCGCTGTACTTCTTTCGCAACTTGCGTAGCCAGGCGGACTGCATCAATCGCGAACGCCACTTCGGGGCGTTGAACATCCAAAGTCATCGATCTTCTCCCAGGTTGCCTACGTAGAACGCGGTATAGTAGCGAAATACGCGCCCGGGGAAAAGCAAACTCCTGATTCTCCTATTTGCGAAGTTAGGGTGTCGCGCGTTTGTAGGTGAACAGAACCGAACCTGGTCTTAAGGGGATTTCCACAAAGAGTCCCTTATCCAGAAGTTCGGCGCCCACGATCTTGCGGGGATTGTCGGGAGCATCGAGGTCCGTGACGATATAGGTTGCGGTACGGTCAAGACCCTTTAATGTCAGATCAACAGAGCGATAGATACTCGCATCACGCCGGAAGACTTGAATCATGCCTTCGCCTACTTCCGGACGATCGAACTGCCACGCCATCCACGCATCCGCTGAAAGACTGTATGGCGTGAGTGGATAGAAGTCTCCGGCGTAATTCGGGGCGACTTGCTTCCACTGGGTCACGAGTCGTCGAAGCTCGTTGTAATCGAGGTCTTTACTGCGCGCATCCCATAGACAGTTGGGATAGGGCGTCATCATGCTGCGGAAGAGATAGGCGTCCGCGAATTTCTCGCCGGTACCGTGGAAAGGTATCCAGGAGGAGATTCCATAGGTGCAGCATTGCGTTCCGATAGGTTCGAGGATGTAATCGGTTCGCCACAAAGGTACGGAACGGCGCATGGTTTCGAGATCGTTTCGCCTGCCGCCGCTGGCGCATGAGTCAATGCGAAGATCCGGGTGACGCTTGAGCAATTCGTCCCAGAACGCCAGGTATCCGGTTATATGGCCAATTTCGGTAATGCCCTGACGATCTGGAGCATCGTTATTGCGCCAGTACGCGAGCGGGTCCATGTTGAAGTCTTGGCGATAGAGGTCAATGCCTTGCTCGGTCAGCAGCTTGTCCGTGTGATCCACAAGCCATGTCCATGCATCGGGATTGCCCAGGTTGAGTAGTTTCTGTTCGCCGTCTTTGCCCAATAGCCATTCTGGGTGTGTATCGTACAGCCACGTTCCCGGCGTGACGCGTTCCGGCTCAAACCATACGATTGACTTGATGCCCTTGGAATGGGCGTGGTCGGTTATGGCGCGCAGCCCGCGCGGGAATCGTTTGGTGTCGACTTCCCAGGTTCCGGTGTTCGGCCAACCGGACTTGTTGAAGTACCAACCTGCGTCCATCCACCAATAATCGAGAGGTATTTTCTCTTCGACGTATCGGTCGATGAATTGAATCTGGCTGGCCTCATCCGCGGTTACCATTTCGCCAAAGAAATGCGAAGAACATCCCGCCAGGTGCATCGTGCACAGCTTGCCATTCTGGCGCGGGACATTGTGCGCAATCATCCATCTGCGCCAGGTATTCTGGGCGTCTTCACGATTACCGTTCCAGAACTGAAGTACCACGAGGGGCGTGCGCACTTCCTCGCCTGGATGCAACGTGAAATGCGTCAGCTCTTGGCCTGCTCTAATCCGTAGATTGGCGCCTTCATCGCGCGTAAACGATGCGGACCACTGTCCGGGCCAGCCAACAACTGCGATGACACCTTGTCCGGGCCACTCGATGTTGAAGTAAGGGAAGACTCCATTGCTGCCGCGTCCACCCGCAGACGTAAGTGTCTTGACTTCCTTGGCCTTCAGAACGGTTTCGTGAGGCTCGTAGTCATCGGGGACGCAGTTGCTGCCGGTGTGATGATGCAGAGCAAACTCGCCGGGGCGCGCAAAACGCGCATATACGTCATCGGCGAGGCGCGTGAAGGTCGTGTCGAGAGGAAGGACATTCGACAGGATCGGCGTGTCTTTGGCGCCTGCGTTCTTAAAGTACAACGTCCATTCGACGGTGGGAAAGTCGAAGTATTCTACGACGATGCAGCGAATCTCAAGCGACGTTACCGGATCTCGGTAGATGATTTCGTGGCGAAGCCGATTGTCGTCAAGTTGGCCGGTTGAGGAATGCTTCTCAAAACGCGACAGTACTTCCGTGGAAGATTTGTCACCATACTGAAAGGAGAAGGGAGGTCCTTGAGTGAACGCCGGTTCATCCTGGCCTTGTACGATGGGGAGGTCGCCCAACCAATATGTGCGGCCATCGGACAACTCAACTTTTGCATTCGCCCAAATTGCCTGATCGCAACTGATACCATCGCCGGCATCGCTCACGCGAAGATTGAATTCGGTGGCTCCCGCCAAATCGACTTGTACGGAATGAGGTGGCATGCCCTCGCGAATCGTGGGGGATGTGAAGACAGGCGCTCCGTTGGCAACGACGGAAAATATGACGCTGCCTGAATTGCCGCGGGTTTGCGCATTGGTGTCGATGCCCACCACGGCGGTGAATTCCTTTGCTGCTCCAGGTAATTTCACCAGGATGTCGCTTGGAGCATGTGTGAAGAGTCCACGGTCGAATTGCACAGCGCCCAGCGTGAGCGGCTTGTCGACTCTGCAGTTTTGCCAGACAATGTCAAAGTGCTCCTTGATTGTCAGACTTGCTGGCGGGGTGTAAGAGGCCGCGCAGTCGAAATTTGCCGATGTCCATTGTCCCAAGCCTGCCATTTCGGCCGGAGTTGCGAGGGAGGGTTGGGCTGGTACCAAGACTGCAAAAGCTAGGAGAGCGATTGCGAACCACACCTTCATCTGAATTCCCCCCTGGAAGAGTTGACGGTCTGGCAACTGTGACTTCTACACGAGTGCAACCCTCGCCGGCCAAGATGACCGGCGAGGGTTATGGTTATGCGATTACTGAATCTTCACGAGTTTGTATTCATGCTTCTGAGGTTGAGCCAAGTTATGGCGCTTCCGCGCGATTTCCTTCTCGACTTTCTTGAGCGCAGCGGCCGCCTGTTTAGAAGCTCGATAGTCGGCAAGTTGAAACTCGACATTGCGCCAGCGGGTAAAGAGCGCATCGTTGCGCTTCACAGTTTCCGCGAGCACTTTGCTGGCTTGTGCGCGCATGGGCGTGTCGAGGACGGCGAGATTTACGCCTTTGGCCCAGTCTTCTGCGGGAAGCTCGACGACAGCTTTGCCATCGATCTCAAGCCGGTACTTTCCGGTTTGCAGGCCGCGCACGGTGAGCATTTGACGGTTTAAGGCGTCGGTGAAATCGGAGTACTTGAGAGCCAGTTCCATTGACTCGTCGGCCGGGAATGGAAGGGCGTGGTCCTTCTGCGACCACGCAAGATCCTTGAACTTGAACACGCAGGCATTCTCGGCTTTTGTGACCGAGCCAGAGGCTGCATCAATGACTACATCGCTCACGACGCCATTCGCGTTCCATCCTTTCAGCAGCGCGGCGGCCATGACCAGTTGTCCGCTGGGGCCAGGGTGAATGGTATCGGGGACGAAGGTGTTCGCCTTGGGGTCGTTCGCGGCCAATGCAGCCTGAATAGCGTTGGTGACCGGAGCGTTGAAGTCGACAAATCCAAAATGGTGTTGCTCGGCACGCCACTTCACGTGGTCCACGTATTTAAGGAGGGTGTCGTTGTAGCCTTTGCGCTCAGCCTCCGGGTGCGCCCATTGGTCGTACGGGGAAGTCCCAATCAGTGTGAATCGCGCGCGGGGCGCGGCAGCTTGCAGAAAGCCTATGAGCTTCCCGTACCACTCCTGGTAGGTCGCAAGAATCTTGGGATCGTAGGGAACGTAACCGGCATCGTTCATGCCCAACATGACGGTAATGACGGTGGGCTTGTCCGGTTTAACGTCTCGTTTGACGCGGACTTCGCTTGTGCCCATCCAACCACCCCACGTAGTGTCACCGCCGACGCCGCGCGCATAGAACGTTACCTTAAGGTCGGGATAGCGCGTGGCGACGAACGCCTCCGTGTACGTGGTGTACAGGCGCTGTTCCGTGATGCTGTCTCCGTAGAAGTCGACGGTGTCGCCATCTTTGAGGAAGAAGTTGGAATCGGCGGGTGCTGCTGCAACGAGTAGAAGGCAAAGCAGCGCCGTGAATAGCAGGCGTCGAACGAGGCAGGTAGTCATAAGTTCTCCTTTCGTCACGAGGGATCAGTATAACCGATTACGCCGGAGCGAACCCGCGCACCCTTGACAACGCATGTTACGGCCAGAATTCCGATCAGCAGAGCAATGGCTGAGCCGCAATTGAAAAGGCCTGCATCGGGATAGCGCACAATGGCGTAGCCCAAACTTCCAGTAAATAGTGCGTAGTATGCAAAGGGAAGCAGGGTCTTTCGAATGATGGGACCTTCCCTTCCGTCGAGGCCTACCACGGCGGAGGCCGCGACAACGTTGTGGACGCAGATCATGTTTCCTGCAGCGCCACCGGCATTTTGCAGAGCGACGATCCACGTGGGATCGACGCCGATGTGTTGCCCCATGCCGAACTGGAAGAGCGAGAACATCATGTTGCTGACCGTATTGCTGCCGGCGATGAATGAGCCAAGGCCGCCGATGAATGGGGCGAAGAGAGGCCAGGCAGTTCCCGTCAGCGCCGCGACTCCGTCCGCGAGTACGATTGGCATTTTGTCGTAGCCTGCCGCGCCACCGTCAGAACAGAGAAAGACCTGGACCATGGGGACGGTGAAGATGAGTGCTTTTGACGAGCGCAGAGCCGTGCCAATGCTCGTGCGCCAAGCCTGTTTGTAGGCAGTGAGGCTCATCTGGTGCAGAAATAGAGTAATCAGGGAGACGGCAATGAAGAACGAACCAGGAGAATAGAGGGGCTCAAACGTTATCGAGATGTCGGTGTCGAACACGTGCATGGCATTGATCTTGACGGCTTGCTTCAGCCAACCTCCGATTGGAAACGCCCGCAGTCGCGACAAAACGAGCAGAATCGCTACCAGGAGGTACGGGGACCAAGCCCGGAATAGACCAAACGAGGGAGGACTGTCGTTCTCGTCCAGCGATAGGGTCCCCGACCATTCGGCGTCCCACGTGTTGCGCGAAGGGAAATCCCATACTTCGTTCCTATCGGGCATCAGGAACCCTTTGCGGGCAGCAAGAACGACAACAGCGAGGCCAACGAGACTGCCAATGAGCGAAGGGAACTCGGGTCCGAGAGCGAAGGCGCAGATGAGGTAGGGGATGGTCATCGCGAACGCGGAAAAGACCGCGAACTTCCACACCCTGAGACCATCGGAGAACGCGCGGCGCTCTCCAAACATGCGTGTCATGATTGCGACAACAATCAGGGGGACGAATGTCCCTGCAACCGTGTGAAGAATGGCGGTCTTGACGCCAATGTGGGCCAGGAATTCGGGCGTGTGCTGAAAGCCGTGCGCGATCGCGAAGTCTTTGACGCTGGCGTCGTCACCAAGGCCGGTAGCGATTCCCAGGAGAATAGGCGTGCCGGCTGCACCGAAAGACACGGCCGTGCATTGAATGATCAATCCGGCAATGACCGCGGCCATGGCCGGAAAACCCAAGCCAACCATAAGGGGAACAGCCAATGCCGCCGGGGTGCCGAAGCCCGCAGCACCTTCGATGAAGGACCCGAATAGCCAGGCGACGATGATTACCTGGATTCTTCTATCGAGCGTGACGCTCGTAAAGCCGTTGCGAATAACCGTCAGCGCTCCGCTGGCATTGAGTGTGTTGAGCAGCAGAATTGCGCCGAAGATGATGTACACCAGCGTGCCCATAACAAAGAGTCCATTGATGGAAGCGGCGGCGACCCGCGCGCCCGGCGTTTTCCACACGCCGAGCGCAAGCGCAACCGCGATGATGTAGCAAATGGGCATCGCGCGGCTCGCGGGCCATTTCAGGCCTACGACGAGCAAACCGACGGTAAAGATGGGGAGTACGGAGAGAACTGCGAGTAGAGCGGGGGACATGTTGGTGGTACTTCTTTACGTTAGGCTTGGAGATTACTCACGAGCGCTTCAGCATCCAGTCGGTAATCTCGGTCATGAATGCGGATTTGTCGAGGTCGTTGTAAAGTTCGTGGTAACCATGCTCGAATATACGGAGCGTTTTGTCCGTCGATTTAGATCGGTCGTAGAGATTCTTGCTGCCCGAAGGGTCGGTAAGTTGGTCGGCGGTGCCGTGGAGTATAAGCAGGGGATCTTCTATACGATCCATGCCTTCGTTCAATTCGGCGATGGCCTTGCCGATTTCCGCGCCGGTGCGCGCCTGCATGCGGCCCGTATAGCGAAGGGGATCGTTCAGCATTTCTTCGATGGCGGCCGGATCGCGCGAGACCGCCTTGAAATTGACGCCTTGAACGGGCAGTGTCGGCAAGTACTTCCCCAGAAATGCCGCCAGCTTGATGAGGAAGGGCGGCACACTGTCCGGGATCTTCAGCAGCGCGCTGCTGAAGATAAGACCGCGCACGGCTGGAGCATGACGCAAGACATAGACTCCAAGAACAAGCCCCCCCATGCTGTGCCCCATCAGGAACAGCGGGCGGCCTTCCACATTTGCCTTGATGCTTTGCATAAAGGTGCGGACATCGGAAATCGTATCGTCGAATGAATTGATGAAGCCGCGCTTTCCGGGAGATTTGCCGTGGCCTCGCTGGTCGAAGGAGTAGACGTTGACACCAGCGTGATTGAGATGCTGAGCGACTTCCTGAAAGCAGGCTCCATGATGGCCAAAACCGTGGATTATGATCAGCGACGCACGAGGCTCTTGGCCGACTTCCCACGACTGTGTCGCGAGATCTTGGTTGTCGTGCGTGCGAAATGTTCCCGTGGTCACGTGGTTCCCCGCCTCCCCAATGTGCAAGTCTATCGTGAAGCATGCTAGGGTTGCGCCTGGGTGGAATGCAAATCTCAGCCCGAGCACCTCTTTGGGCAGAAGAATGCGCTCGCTTTGTGTGGGGTTTGAGACGCACCATTGAGGGGGAAGTATGTTACTTATTGCATTGCTCGTTCTCTCCATCGTGTTCATCGTGATCGCGACTGCGAAATTGAAGCTGCATCCTTTCCTGGCGCTGCTGGCTGCCGCATTTGGTTTCGGTATTTGCGCAAACATGCCGCTGAAGGATGTCGTGAGTTCGGTCAATACGGGTTTCGGGAACACGGTAGGCGCCATAGGCATCGTCATACTGGCGGGTTCCATCATCGGGTCGTTTCTTGAACAGTCTGGCGGGGCGTTGCGATTGGCGGAGCGCGCTCTACGGATTACGGGTGAGAAGAACACGCCACTGGCTATGGCGCTCGTGGGCTACGTGGTTTCCATACCTGTGTTCTGCGACTCTGCATTCGTGTTGTTGTCACCGATCAACAAGGCGTTGGCGCGTAAGGCGAATGTGTCGCTGGCTGCGGGCGCTATCGCTTTGAGCCTGGGACTGTACTCGACGCACACGATGGTTCCACCGACGCCAGGGCCTGTGGGGGCAGCGGGTGTTCTCAATGCCGATCTCGGACTGGTAATTCTCTGGGGTGGGATTGTCGGTCTTTTTGCGACGTTCGCGGGTTGGACTTTTGCAGTCAAGGTCGCGGGCCGGCTTGATCTTCGCCCAGAAGTTGAGGAGCCGGCAGATATGAGGAAGGGGCACGATGATTTGCCATCGACGGCAAAGTCGCTGACGCCGATACTGCTTCCCATCATACTCATACTTGTCCGTTCGATAGCGGAGTTGCCGAGCAATCCATTGGGTGTGGGCAGACTGACCGATGTGATTGTCTTTCTTGGTCAACCAATCGTCTCATTGCTCATCGGGGCTCTGTTTGCCTTCCTGTTGCCCAAACCGTTCGACCGAAAGCTGCTTTCCACGGATGGATTGGTGGGAAAGGCAATCGTATCCGCGTCTTCGATCATTGTTATCACGGGCGCGGGTGGGGCATTTGGCAAGGTCCTGCAGAACTCCGGGATCGCTGACGTAATTGGGACGGGCTTCCAGGGACATGAAGGCATTGGCATTCTGCTGCCGTTGTTGGTCGCTGCGGGACTAAAGACGGCACAGGGTTCGTCGACCGTGGCCATGATCACCACGGCCGGACTCGTCGCGCCGCTTTTGCCCGCTTTGGGGCTGGATGGGGAGGCGGGCAAGGCGCTCACTGTGGTTGCCATTGGTGCCGGCGGAATGCTGGTGTCGCACGCAAACGACAGTTACTTCTGGGTAGTCACCCAATTCTCGGGCATGACATTGTCCCAAGGGTACCGTTTGCAGACGTTGGGTACGCTTGTTGAAGGGCTCGCGGCGGCAGTGGTTATCTGGTTTTTGGCAATGGTTGTTGTTT
>JAIBAQ010000060.1 GCA_019695095.1 Candidatus Hydrogenedentota bacterium | reverse complement strand
CGCGCAGCGCTCCACCTTCTGGAAACTGCGGGTGGCGATAGCGAGGTTGCTGCGATCGCGAAGCTATTGCAGGAACCGTCTTTGGCAGAGGATGCGCGAACCGCGCTTGACCGCATCCCCGGACCGGCAGCAACCCAGGCGCTCATCTCTGCCCTGGCAACAGTACCTCAGGACGTGCGCCTGTCGCTTTTCGACACACTCGCGCGGAGGCTGGCGGTCGAATCCCAAGACGGCGCAAGCGCGTCGCGCGGCAGCGACGTGTCTGCGGGCAGGGAGAACGCGATTCGAGCGATTGGTCCGTTCGCTGGCAACTCGGATAGCGAGACACGCTGGCGGGCGTTTGAGTCCCTCTGCAAAATGGGTGTCGCTCCCAACAGCCTCCCCGTATCTCCCCAGGTATTCGTTCGTGAGAATCGTCAGCGCTACATGGCGGGCTTCGTGACTTCCGCATACGCCAATCTGGTGTTGGGGAAAAACGAACTCGCGGAGAACATGTTCGCGACGTTGGCGGCGTTTCCGATTGGAGATAGCCAGGCGTGCGCGGCGCTCATCGGCTTGGCCAAACTAAATTCCCCCAAGTTGATTGAACATGCCCTTGGATATCTGGCTGAACCCGGAATACGCGATACGGCAATCGAGACGCTCACTACGGCGAACATTCCTTCGATCGACGATCGACTCTCCAAAGGACTGACGTATACCAACCCCTCAAATCGCGCCACTATGATCCGTATTCTTGCGGCGCGCAAATCTCCGAATGTTGGCGAGTTGCTGGCGACCATGAAGCAGGACCCCGCACCCGAGGTCAGGCTGGCTGCAATCGAATCGCTTGGCGAGACTCCAAGCGATGCCGAGCTTAAAGAGGCGCTTCTCAAGAGTACGCCTTGGACTCGCGAGCATGCTGGGCGGTTATTGCTCCAGCGAGCGGATAGCTCTCTCGCGACGGGTGACACGGACAAAGCGAGGAGTCTTCTCGAAACCGTCGCATCCGCAAACGTCTCAGCAGAAATGCGCGCGGAGGCAACTCAGATTCTCGCGCAAGCCGGTGGTCCAGCGCCGCAAACGACAACAGATGCAGCCCAATCACAGGGGATTGTTCCTCTGCCCAACGCACACTCGCACAATGACTATGAGCATGTGCGGCCATTGTTGGACGCGCTCGATCGTGGTTTCTGCAGTGTCGAGGCCGACATCTATTTGGTTGAAGGCCAGCTTTTGGTCGCGCACAACCGCGGCGACGTGAAACCGGAGCGCACGTTGCAGGCGTTGTATCTAGACCCGCTCAAGGAACGCGTCAAGAAAAATGGGGGACGCGTGTATCCCGGCGGTACCTCGCTGACCTTGCTGATTGACTTCAAGACCGAAGCTGACTCCACGTATGCGGTCTTGCGCGACGTACTCGCCAAATACAGCGACGTCCTCACGCGGTTTACACCGGACGCCACGCAGGAAGGCGCCATTACCATCATTCTCTCGGGTAACAGTCCGCGTGAGCAGGTAAGTAAAGAGCCTGAACGATACGTTGCCATCGATGGACGCCCCGGTGACCTCGACGGAGACATCAACCCCAATCTTGTCCCTCTTATCAGCGAAAGTTGGCGAAGCCTTTTCAAATGGTGGGGAGACGGCCCGATGCCGGAAGACCAGCACGCGAAACTGGTGGATATCGTGACTCGGGCACATGCGAAGGGTTGCCGCGTCCGATTCTGGGCAACACCCGAACGTGAGGACCTCTGGCAGTTGTTGCGCGATACAGGTGTTGACTTGCTGAACACGGACCAATTGCCTCGCTTGCAGGCATTCTTGCTTGAGCCGACAAAGAAGTAATTGGACCCTCACGTAAGACAGGAAGCAGGTTCGTTTATGGATATTCTGCGCGTCGGATTTGTAGGTCTGGGTGCGATCTGCCGCCTACGTCATATACCAGGCCTGCGCAGACTACCTGACATCGAGATATGCGCGGTGGCCAACCGTTCACGAGAGTCGAGCGAACGTGCCGCCCGGGAGTTCAACGTCCCGCGCGTCTACGAATCCTGGCAGGAACTTGTTTCGAGCCCGGACATCGACGTGGTCTTCGTTGGCACGTGGCCTTACCTGCATAAAGCCGTGTCCATCGCAGCACTGGAATCCGGCAAGCACGTTTTCTGTCAAGCTCGAATGGCCATGAACGGAGAGGAAGCGGGGGAGATGTATAAGGCCGCGCAACGATCCGGCTGTGTCGCCGCGCTGTGTCCGGTTCCCATCGGTCTCACCGTCGACGCCACCATTCGCGGCCTGATGCAGTCAGGGTGGTTGGGAGAAGTTCGCTACGTTCAGGTGCAGAGTCTGTCCGGCGTGTTTGCCGATCCAGCAACGCCGATGAACTGGCGAAAAGACCGCCGGTTCTCCGGATTGAATATGCACACGTTCGGCATGTACGTGGAAGTTATGCATCGTTGGTTCGGGTGGACGAAATCCATCTCCGCGACAATGGACACCTTCTACGAATCACGTGTTGACGAGGGTGGAGCGACGCATAGCGTCGAAGTGCCCGACCAGATTCTGTGCACCGCGCGAATGGAAGCCGGCTTTCCAATCCAGTACGCGTTCAGTACCGTCGCGCATCACGGCAGCGACACGGTGTGGATCTATGGTTCCCGGGCAACCCTGAGATACGACGTGAGCAACGACAAGTTGTACGGCGGACTAGCGGGAGCGACATTGTCCGAGGTCCGGATCCAGGAGGCCGATGCGTACGATCTGGCCCAATGGCGCGTGGAAGAAGACTTCGTGAACGCTATCCGGCGCGGGACCGAATATCACCCGAACTTCCTCGACGGACTGAAGTACATGCAGGTGGTCCAAGCCGCTTACGATTCCGCGCACGCACGCGGCGAAATCGAGATACCCGCCATTAGCGGTTAACGAATCGCTGCTGACGACTCTAGCGGGTTGATCGGCTGGCGATGCCGTAAGCGACTGCCGCCTTCACGATGTCCGCGGGCACGAAGGGCACAACCGCCATAAGCAGACCCGCGCCGACGCCGATTCCGAGCCACAGGCAGAGCCAAATGGTGCCGAGTATATAGATAGTGGCCGTGGCGGCAAGCAGTCCCCAAGCCGGTGACTTGATCGAAGTGACGATCCACGGTACAGCGATGAAAGCCAGCAGGTAACCGACAGTAGGACCCAGAGTCATGGTGAACATGGGAGCCCCGGCAAGCCCGAGCGCCAAGTAGTACAGCACGCCCCAGGTTGCGCGGTTCCTTCCTACCACATACCCTGCCGCCAACACGGGCAAGGTCTGAAGTGTCACGGGAATGGGTGTCCACGGCAAGGGTATGCGAACATGCGCCGCGAGCATGATCAGCCCTGCGACGGCAATAATCTCTCCCAGTGCCACCCACCAACGGTCACGAAGCTGCGGACGATCTACGGCAATAGCGTGTGTGTTGTTCATAGTGCGAAGATTATACCGATGACGATCTTGTAACTCCACATAGAAACGTCATCGCCTCGTATGAAATAATAACACGTACTCCGCCCACACACCGCGCGCCCGTAGCTCAGGTGGATAGAGCAACGGCCTTCTAAGCCGTGGGCCACTGGTTCGAGTCCAGTCGGGCGCGCCATTTTTCCACTCTCGCACTTCCCAATTGCTACGGTATGACTCCAGTTGCTATTCCATCGCGTTATGCAAATCGGCCCTACTCGTGATTGGGGTTTGAGCACCGCCTGCGCGTATGTGCGGCAAGAGTACCTCCAATTCGGTTGACACTGCGCCTCCAAGAGCCGTCTTCATCACGCCCCCTGTGAAACGCAAGACGGAACCCCCGGCAGGGGTGAGGTTGAGGGGACAGCGTCTGCTGTTTAAGTCCTGTTGCCGATTTCGAGGCCCACAAGCTGCCCAGCCGAATTTCGTCATGCGGTTCAATTCTTGTTCGCCACGCGGCAGACAGGCTCTCTAGATCAACACAAATTCAATAAAATACAGAATTCATATTTTGCCAAATATACGGGATATACAATATTTCCACGATAGTCACTGGGCTGCAATGAGGGGATTGTCATAATTTCGGAGTCAATTCAAAATCTATCTTGGGAATATGTTGTCGATCGTACGTTTTTGAATTAAAGTAATTTATAAATTACCTTCAGCTTGAAATTCAATCAATTCAGATAGCAATCATCCAAGATCATGTCAAATATTATTCAGGAATAATATATTTTCAAGGGTGTTATCTAGCCTTGAATAACTTTCGACAAACCCCTCGGAGATGAACAAGAAATTGAATATGTACCTACAATCATCCAGAAAACCATAAAAAGTATATCTCTCGGCTATCACCGAAAAGCAGGCAAGTTGGCCCACGCCTGATACTTGGAGTAGCTGATCAGATTCGGCAAGACCCCTACCGCTGACCTAACGGCATACTGACCAATTCGGGGTTGGCACGGAAGGTGCACTAAAGCGGTTCTCGATAACGAAGGGTCTCTTAGTCTTCCTAAGTAATGTGGGCCAAGTGAATGGTGGGAATTAATCTATGAATCAACGTTTATATAAAAGTCTCGCAGTACCCTGCATCGGCGGTATCCGAAGCCTCAAGGGGAATGGGCCCCTCTGCATTTCTTCTTGCCTCTTCCAGATGGCAATCGTATTGTGGGCCGCGACGATTCCAGCGTCGGCCCAGATTCAGAAGTACCTGACGGTCGACTCTGGAGACAGTCTCGTGCGAGGGTACGACGAGTCGATTTCGCTTCAGACCTCATTTTCTACCGGTTCGATTTCCGAGGCTGATGTCTGCGCGTCCGACGCTTACCTGTATGTACTCGACAACACGGCCAAGAAAGTCGTTCGCTATTCTTACGACGGCAGCAGTCCGGCAAGTTCCAAAATCCTTCGGTCCTCAACCGGTGTTGCATTAGGCATAGTCGCGGGTGTTGCGGTAGACGAAGCCGCTAACGAACTGTGGGTTGCTGACAAGGGTAATGGCGGCCGCCTTCATGTATACAACCTGACGAACGCGATGACTTCAGGCGGAGCGACGTCCCTTAATGCGTCGCGTTCAATTTCCAGTCCCACGGGCAACGATGGTCTTGCCTTAGACGCCGACTACGCCTACGTGCTGGAAAAGGCCGGCAATCGAAAGGTCTACCGCTATCAGCGCTCCAACGGACAGTCCATGGGTGTCTCGAAGCAATTGAGAAATAGCTCGGGGAGCAATCTGGATAGTGTGGTGGGTGGCGCGATCGAAGACGGCTTTCTGTGGGTCGTAAACGGCGGCCCCCTAAACACCTTGAACAAGTTCAGTCTGACTGACAGCAGCAATGGCTTATTCCCTGATGGTATCGCCCCTTCGGGGAACCCTAAACAGAACGCTCTTTACACCGCTTTTCTGCCGTCAACCAACACGAGTTCGGTTGGTTTGGCCATCAATCCCACCCCTGCGGCTCCATCGATATCCCTCGCTGGCGCTACGCCGACCAACGCCACTTCTCTGGTATTCACGGTGACATTCGGCGAAGCAGTGACGGGCCTGGATGCTGCAGATTTTGTCCCGATCATCTCGGGTAGTTTCAGCACCCAACCTGCCATTGGCAGCGTTACCGGCTCTGGCAAAGTCTGGACTGTAACCATTTCATCGGGCACCGGCGTGGGCACTGTGGGACTCAAATTCGTTGACAATGACTCGGTGAAAGACGTCGGAAAACTCCCCGTGGGAGGCACCAACGGCAACGCTTCGGATAGGGTCGGACCTTCATACGACGTGGATACGACGGTACCATCGGTTGCCGTAACACAGGCCGCCGGGCAGGCAGACCCAACCGACACAACCCCGATACACTTCACCGCGACGTTCAGTGAATCGGTGACAGGCTTCGACGCGTCGGACGTAACGTTGGGCGGAACCGCTGGAGGCACGAGGTCTGTTCTGGTAACGGGCGGTCCTGCCACGTACGACATTAGTATCGACACTATCGGGACTGACGGCACGGTAACCGTTTCTATTTCTGCAGGACGCTGCACCGATTTGTTGGGGGTAAACGCCAACACAGCCTCCTTGAGCACGGACAACTCAATTCGCGTGGACCGCAATGCTCCAAGTGTAAGCACGGTGCTCGTCACGAGCGCTAATCAAGTGGATGTAACGTTCAGCGAGGAGCTGGCGTCGGGCGCAACGACTGCGGCGAATTACAGCATTTCGGGAACAGGCAGGGGCAGCCTCGCACTTCACCCGGATTCCGTGACATCCTTGGGCGGCAACACCTATCGGCTTTCGTGGTTGTCCGGAGAAATGGTGAACGGAGGGAACGTCACAATAACGGTCTCGAACGTTCAGGATCTGGCGGGATACGCAATCGCAGTAGCTGGCCAGAGTGGAACACACACGGGTGGTGGAATCGGCACTCCGCCAACTATCACCGGAGTCTCCGTCTACAACGGTTTCAACATCGACATTGTCTTCAGCGAGTCTATGGGAAGCGGGACGACTTCTGGAAGCAACTACACCCTTTCAGGTAGCGGTAAGGGTACTTTGAGCGCAAATCCAAGCGCCGTAACGTCTCTCGGAAATGGAAGGTATCGCCTGGGATGGCCCTCTGGAGAAATGTTGAATGGCGGCGATATCACCATTACCGCGACAGGCGTTCAAGACGCGGCAGGCAATACAATTTCTCCTCTCGGCAATGCCTCAACGGTTGTCGGAGGCGGAATTGGTGTCGCCCCGACTGTCGCATCCGTAAATGTCGTCGACGGAACACACATCAACGTTGTCTTCTCCGAAGCCATGGGCGTGGGCGTTACCACAGCAGCCAACTACGCAATTTCCGGACAGAAGGGCACATTGCCGTCTGCTCCTGCCAGCGTTTCGCAGGTCAGCAGTGGCGTATATCAACTTGCTTGGACTTCCGGTGAGCTGAAGAGCGGCGGAGTCTTCACTGTCACGGTCCAGAATGTAAAAGACGCCGCTGGCAACATACTTGGCTCGCCCAACACCGCAACGGGGACTGGCGTGGGAACTGCTCCAGCCCTGTCCGAAGTCAAGGTAGTGAACGCGCTTCAAGTCGACGTTACATTCAATGAACCTATGGGGTCGGGTGTGACTTCATCCAGCAACTACGCAATTTCAGGTGCGAAAGGAACGCTATCGTCAACCCCGGCGACTGTGGCTCTGGTTAGCGGAAACACCTACCGGCTGACGTGGACCTCCGGCGAAATGGTGAGTGGTGGGGATGTCACGATCACAGCTACAAATGTTGCCGATACCGCAGGAAACACGATTGGAGCCTCCAATTCCGCGACACACGTGAAGGGTGGTATCGGAACCCTGCCTACGGTGACCTCGATACATGTCATCGACGCCACGAACGTAAGCGTCACGTTTAGCGAATCGATGGGAAGTAGTGCCCTCGTTGCCAACAACTATTCCATATCTGGCGACAAAGGCACCCTCTCGCTTTGTCCTAATCTGGTCACATTCACTTCCGGGTCTACGTACCGTCTGGAGTGGTCCAGCGGTGAAATGAAAGACGGAGGAACCATCACCATAACCTCCAGTGACGCAGCGGACCTTGCCGGCAACGCGATTGGCAGCACGGGCAACAGCGCAACGGAACAGGGGACTGGTGTCGGCGTGAAACCCTCGGTGAGCGCAGTCTCAGCGGTGGACAGCACTCACGTCGATGTGACGTTTAGCGAAGCGATTGGAACAGGTGCTGCGACGGCATCCAACTTCACGCTCTCTGGTAGCGGCAAGGGCACGCTGAATGCGACTCCAACTGCCGTAGTGGCTTTGGATGAGTCGACGTACCGACTTGCCTGGAGCAGCGGGGAGATGAAGAGCGGCGGCGACGTCACCGTTTCTGTAGCGAATGTTCAGGACCTTGCTGGTAACGGCATTGGCGCCGCAAACAGCGCCACCCAGACCGGCGGCGGTATTGGCCAGTCACCAACGGTCACTGTCAATACGCTCACGACATCCGGCCGCACACCTCGGCTCACTGGAACCGTCGCCGATAACGTCGCGGTAACAGGCGTGAACGTCACAGTTAATGGAAATACGTATGCAGCCGTTGTAACTGGTACTACCTGGTACGTGCTTGTCTCGGATGCACTGCCTTTCGTTACGCAAACCTACGATGTAGAGGCCAAAGCTGTTGACACCGCTGGGAACGTAGGCGAAGACTCCACGACGAACGAACTTACCATCGATGTGAGCAAACCAACGATTGTTGAAGGGATTGTGCGTGTAGGCGCCACGCCCAGCAACGCTGCGACGGTGGAGTTTCAGGTCATATTCTCTGCCAACGTGACGGGCGTCGATGAAAGCGACTTCACACTCCGGTCCGGGAGCATTGGGGATGCGTCCGTGTCAGGCGTGACCGGGTCGGGTACTACATACACGGTCAGCGTGAATTCCGGCACCGGCGACGGAACTATCGGCCTCGACCTCGTCGACGACAATAGCATCCTCGATGAAAGCTCCAATTCCCTCGGCGGCGCCGCGCTCAATGACGGCGACTATACCAACGGTCCACAATACGAAATCGACAAGACCGCTCCATCGATTGCTCTTGCGGAGACTGGCGAAAGCGACGGTCTGTTTATCGATGTAACCTTCAGCGAGGCTGTGACAACGGCCGCGGTTAGCGCGTCGAACTACGCGCTTTCGGGTTCCGGCAAGGGAAGTCTGACCGACCAGCCCGACTCAGCCGTGCTCGATCATGATCACGTCTATCGCCTGCGTTGGAACGCAGGGGAGATGACCAAGGGCGGAGATGTTACGGTTTCCGTTTCCAATGTTCAGGATCGTGCCGGGAATACGGTGAATCCTCTCGGCGGACAGTTCACGATCACTGGTGGCGGTATCGGCGTGCTGCCGACTGTGATTGATGTGTCAGTCGTCGATGCTTTGCACGTATCCGTAAGCTTCAGCGAATCGCTGAGAACTGATGCGCTGACTCCCGGCAACTACACCCTTTCTGGATCAGGTCAAGGAAGCCTTAGCGACACACCTGAATCCGTTACCGACCAGGGAGACAACACGTACTTGCTCGCGTGGACTTCCGGCGAGATGCGCAGCAACGGTGACGTTACGATCACCGCACAAGAGGTACACGATATAGCCGGTAATGTGGTCGATCCGTCCGCCAATTCCGACTCGGACCTCGGCGGTGGTATGGGTGAAGATCCCGTCGTAACCGTCAATACCTTGACCACAGCCAAACGGCAACCTGTCCTCAGCGGAACCGTTTCTGACAATACCGGTGTAACAAGTGTTGAAGTGCAGGTGAACGGCAACACGTACCCGGCAACGGTTGGTGGCGGCGCATGGACTGCCGAAGTGACTGACGCGCTTCCCTTTGGCGTACACACTTACGACGTCCAAGCTGTCGCAACAGACGTTGCAGGCAACACGGCGACTGACTCCACCTCAAATGAGTTGACCGTCAATACGGGCACGCCGGTTCAGGTAACGGCGATAACGCTGCAAAACACGAATCCGAGTAACGCGGCTTCCGTCGGCTTTAAGGTGGAATTTGCGTCCCCTGTGACAGGTGTCGATTCCGCAGACTTCACGTTGCATGACGGGAGCATTTCCGATGCAGCCGTTACAAGCATCTCGGGTTCGGGCAACACATACACGGTGGCAGTCAGCACCGGTACCGGAAGCGGTTCAGTTGGCATCGACCTCGTTGATGACGGGACGATTCTTGACAGCAATCTGAATCCGCTGGGTGGGCCTGAAGATCATGATGGTGATTATACAAGCGGCCCAGTTTACACCATTGACAAGACTGCACCTACGGTAGTCTTGACTAGCGGCAGCGCCGTTGTGAATACGCCCCTGATTCCGGTTACTGCAACGTTTAACGAGTCCGTCACGGGATTCGCGCAAGATGACATCGCTGCAGGTCCAAGCGCAGTCGGCAAATTCAAAGCCGTCAGCGATAAGGTCTATACCTTTGACATAACGCCAAGTCAGCAAGGGGATGTCACCATCTCTGTCAAGGCAGACGCGGCCCGCGACAAATCAGGCAATGGAAGCACGGCATCGAGCGCCCTGAAGGTAACCTACGACATGCTTCCCGCTGTCGTCGTGAGTTCGCCCTCCGTTCGCACGACACAGAATGGACCCGTCACCTACACCTTGACCTTTGTTGATGCGGTGGAAGTGAATTTGACCTTAAACGATGTCCGGCTGATCAAGTCGGGAACCGCAAACGGCGAAGTGTCAATCTCGGAGGCAAAATCCGCGACAACCCGAACAGTCACTGTGAGCAACATCACGGGCACGGGTACCCTCGGTATCGAGATCGCTGCGGGCGTGTGTAAGGACGCGTCGGGAAATCTCTCCCCGAAAGTCTATGATTCAGGTTCCGCGTTTACCGTGGAATTGGATGTTCCCGAGTCGGTACCGGTATCGCCCTGGTCTGTTGCGGTTGTTCTGCTCATTGCGGGCATGGTCGCCGTATACCGCTCAAAGGAACCTAAGTCGGCTCAGGTGTGTTGTCACAACGAGCGCGAAAGCAACACGCGCAGCAACCACCTGGGATAATCGTACGTAACGAAGGCCGTCGTCGGGGTGTCCCGGCGACGGCCTTTTTCTATGTGTGGGAACGTGGAGAGGTCCTATTTAGCATTACGCTGGTATGTCAGCAGCAACGCCTGCGGCTTCGAAGCACAGGCGGCGAGAACTCCCTTCTCCATGAGTTCCTTGCCCGTGTACTCCACGCTTTGACCTGTATCGGCGTCAACGATTGAGTACGTGGCGGCTTCGTCCAACCCGCGTAGCGGGAAACGGGCCGATTCGTATGCGCTTCCGGCGCGCCGGAAAACTTGAACCATGCCACGGCCTTCTTCAGGCAAATCGAATTGCCAGGCCATCCACTGGTCGTCTTCAGTGCTATACGACGTGAGCGGGTAGTAGTCGCCAAGCAGGCACGGCGCGACGTTCAGCCATTGCTTATACAACGTGCGCAATGTCGCATAGTCAATCTCTCGGTTGCGCATGTCGTAGCAGTACGTCATGTGCGGACACATCACGCTGCGGAACAGATAGGAGTTCGTTGAATTCACGCCTGTCCCGTAGAACGGAATCCAGAAGGAAATCCCATAGGTGTGTAGCTGTTGGCTGACCGGTTCAAGCAGGAAATCGCTTCGCAGCAACGGGACCGAACGGCGTAGCGTCTCGATATCGTTCCTGCGTCCACCCGACGCGCACGTATCGATCAGCATGTCCGGATGCTTTGCCCGCAGGCCATCCCAATACGCAAGGAATCCCTCAACGTATCGGATTTCCGTAATCCCCTGCCGGTCTTCCGCGTCGTTTGCCCGCCAGTAGCCAAGCGGATCGAAATTGAAGTCGTTGCGGTACAAGTCAATCCCCTGACTGTCGATCAGCCCGTTCACATGATCGGTCAGCCACTTCAATGCATCTGGATTGCCTAGATTGAGGAGCTTCTGGTCGCCGTCTTTGCCCAGCAGCCATTCCGGGTGCGTATCGTAGAGCCAGGTCCCGGGAGTCACGCGCTCAGGCTCGAACCATACGATGCTGCGAACGCCTTTGGAACGCGCATGATCCGTGATCACTCGCAAGCCGCCGGGGAAGCGCTTCTCGTCGACTTCCCAAGTACCAGTATTCGGCCAGCCACTCTGGTTGATGTACCACCCCGCGTCCATCCACCAAAAGTCGAGCTTGATGCCCTCCTCAAGGTAGCGGTCCACAAAAAAGATCTGATTCTGCGTATTCGCGTGAATCATCTCGGCAAACTGGTGCGAACTACACGCGGCCACCTCCGGAGGCGGGGTCTTACCGTGCGGTTGCGGCATGTTGTGCGCCAACATCCAACGCCGCCACACATTCTGAGCGCCAATCCAATCGCCGCTGTAGAACTGAAGCACGGCCAACGGCGAACGGACTTCTTCTCCGGGTTGCAGCGAGAAATGCGTCAGTTCTTGCCCTGCAGCAATGCGCAATCCGTTGTCAACGACTCGCGTGAACTGCGCTGCCCATTGGCCAGGCCACCCCAACACGGCAATCAAGCCTTTACCGTTCCAGGAGACGTTGAAGTTCGGAAGGACGCTATTGGTCGAGCGCCCGCCGGCCGTCGCTAAACTGAAGGATTCCTTCTCGGCAAACGTCTTCTCGAACGGCTCGTAGTCTGTCGGTAGACACGGGCTCCCCTTGAAGTGATGCAGCGTGACGTTGGGTCCATCTGCATACACCGTGACATCCATCGCGCGAATATCCGAGAGAATGGGGGAGGGGCCGGGGCCGCCGTTCTTGAAATACAACGTCCACTCGACCGTCGGGAAATCGCTGTACGCGATACCCTCACACCGCACCTCAAGTTTGGTCTTGGGATCGGTCCATACAAGTGTGTGTTGCGTCCGTTCCTTGTCCAGCTTCTTGCTGGAACGTTTGAGCGTCCAGTCTGCAAGGAAATCGCGCGACGACGCGCCCGCATAAGAGAAACTGAACGGCGTTTCAAGTGAGTACGCCTCGCGGGAGACTTGCATGGGCAAGTCGCCCAACCACAGCACGCTACCGTCCCGTAATGTTACGCGAGCCTCAGCCCAGTCCGATTGATCGCAGGCAATGCCGTCGCCACCATCCGTCACCACGAGGGTCAACTCGTTGATGCCGCCAAGTTCAACCGAGACGGGAACAGCCGGCATGCCTTCCTTGAGGACCGCGGAGTGATAAAGCTCCTTCTCGCCGCTGATGACTATGAACTCGACCGAACCGCGCCCGCCTGATGTGTTGTCGTTCGAATCGACTCCTACAACGGCCTCAAATTTCACGGCGTCCTCAAGATTGAGAGCATGGACCTTGCTGTACGCGTGGCAATAGAGTCCCTTCTTGTGTTCGCCATCGCTCAGCCGCATCGGCTTTCCGCCGCGAGCATTGAGTTGGACCGGATCGTTATTGGCCTCGACATGGAGATGGGGAATCACGGGAACAGGAAGTTCCTTCCCCTCAAAGACGACTGCAGACCATCGGTCGGCCGCAGCCCGGTCAGCCTCCGCAGAAGCGGGGTCGCCCATGGCTACAGCGAGGCCCAGCATCGAAACGAGCGTGAAAACCAAAGACAAGTTTCTCATGACACCCCCCTGAATCTGGTACAACGGCCTTCGCATCCCGAGCGATGCGGATTAGCGGTTCCGGAGAAGTGCGCCCTATATTGACTTCGGACACGCTTCCGGACCCGTGTCCGAAACATATACTATTTAACTTTCGTAGTCAATGCCAATGTCCGTCGGCTGGAGTGGAGGGTACTCGACTCAACGAAAATCGCCGCTTTCAGAACCTCATTTTGCCGCGGCACCTTCTCGCATCGCCTGCCCCAGAACACGAAGTTGCTGAAGGAATACTTCGGGAATCGTCCCATCGTGCTGAATAGGGACATCCCAGGTCACGACTCCGCCCTTGTCCGTTATGCCCTTCGTAATGGCAACCACTTGGTCGTCGGAGTATCTCGGAGGAGCCTGTCCCCAGAATCTTCCGAGATAACTCAGCATGTGATATTGGCGGCCGTCGACCGTAGGCCCGGGACATACCAGCTTGTCGGCATCGTTAATTTCGCCCGCCGTGTAATCTTCCGCAGGCGAGAGCGAGATGATGGGGTCGCGCACGCCGGGATTAAAGGCCACAATGGAGTTTGGATTCCCCGCCCGCGCCGCAGCCGCAAAACTCTCGAAATTGGGCGCGTCCGCATGCTTGTACATGGCAATCGGGAAATAACACCCGTCAAACCACCATCCCGAGACCTTATCGCCCCAGCGCACCGACCATTCCCGTATCACGGACTCCCACTTGCGCTGGAAGTTCACCAGGCGGTCGTCGCCCCCGTCGGGTCCGCCTTCCGGATACTTCCAGATCGGGTACTTGCCGTTCTTCCACTCCAACGCCTTCATCGCAACGGGATCTCTGTCCGGCGCTCCCGCAGGCAGATAGACCATGAGACGTATCCCTTTGGCGTGCAGCGCATCGTACAACTCCGCAATCAGGTCCCTTTTTGCGCACTTGCTTGGAGTTATACCCACAATCGAGTCGTACGTGGCATTTGGTGTGCAGTAATGGCCCGAGTTCTGGCCAAGCGTGATGACGTAATAGCCCGCCCCCGTAGATGCTACGTCCGTTGCCAACCGAGTAACGTCAAAACTACCGACCGTCTTGTTCCATTCGTCGGGAGTCATCGTATCTGCTGTAAGGTAGTGCGTAAATACTCCCCACTTAGCGTCACGAAACCATTGGGTTCTAGCTGCGGCATCTTCCGCGCCGAGCACCGCGTCAGAGGCAAGAATGGCAAGACAAACGAGGAACCCAACGGCAAACGGACGACGCGCGCTTCGCATACTCCCCCCAATCGTATTCGACAAAGTTGTCTTTCTAATCCTAGCGTGGTGAATCGTAAAGACGACAACATTTTGGTAGACCCAAGGAAGAGTCAATTACAGCGGAAAACAGGGACTGACACAAGCGCAGCGAAGCGAAGACGTGTCTGTCCCTGCTTTCCGCCACTGGCCTACGCCCAGAACATGCTGTAAAGAGACAGAATGATCTCGAAGACAATCAATCCCACGATATACCACTCGACCCGCAAGCTGCGTCGATGTTGAAGAAGGTCGAGCACTGTCTCCACAGTGCGCGAAATCAGCATGAGCTTTCGTTCAAGGGCAAGTTTGCGCTCGCGCAGTTCGTAATCGCTGGCAATGCGTGCGTATAACGGCTCGAGCTCGGCATGCTCCCACAACACCTCGGGTTTCTCCGCGACTTCGATTCGACCCACCATGAGGTGTTCCATCAACAACGCAGCGCCAATGTGCTGTAAGAGTTCACGGCTTCCCTTGCCCGAGCTCCTTCCTTGCTGCAGTTGACTGGCCAGCGGCTCGACGCGATCGAACGTTGCCGCGACAATTCCTTCGTACCGGTGCAGTACGGCGCTTTCCGCGAGGCTGTCCGCGACAAGCTGCAAACGCTCCACGGAAGGCGTGCGCAGTATCAGCACACCGTTGACAATCTGTTCGTCGGCCTGCGCGTCGAAACGTATCTCTGCCGTCTCTTCGGAAGGTTGCGCGTGCGGTTCCTTGATGAGCTTGCGCAAGTCGCTCAGAAACGCTGCCTCTTCCACGGGCTGCAGCCCGAAGAGCACGACCGCTCCGTAGCGAAACAAGGCCGCGCAACCATGTTCACCCGCGCGCACCAGCAGCGGCGATGCCGCAATCTTCTCTGTCGCGTCGAACAGTGTGAGATCAAGCCGGTCCGCAAGCAGGACCGCCCTTGTATGTATCGAGGTGTGTCCTTGAAACAGTTGCGGCTCCATGGCTTCTCCGAATTGGGAGTCTGTGGGTTCCGTATGGTACCTTGCCGTTAGCATACATGGGCTTTGGGGGAATCCGCCAGAGGAGTAGGAGAGACGCCTGGCCTTTTGGGCGGGAGGAGTGCGAAATGAGAAGTTTCGTTGGTTCCGTTCTGTGTGCATTCCTAAGTTTGGGCGCGCTTGCGCTCGAACTAAACAACGGTACAGTCGCTGTCCACCTCGGACAATCCGAAAAAGGCGAGCCGTGCATTGCCAGTGTTAAGTGGATTCCATCGGCCTCCACGGTGTTCAAGGAGTTGCACAATGACACGGAGGGGGTTGTGTGGCGCCAGAGTGAAGACGCGGTGTTCTTGCGTGCCGAGGCTGAATTCATAGGCCCTTCCGGTTTACCCGCGAAACGCATTGTGGAACTAACCAAAAGCGGCTCGCTCCTCCGTACGTACGTCGAACTGACGAACCCGGGGTCCGCCGAAGTCGCGGTTGCGACCTATCCCATTTGGGAAGCGGACTGGTCGCTGCCCAAGAAGAAGCGAACCTTCACCAATTGGCATGCCCTGTCGTTTGAACCCTACTCAGAGAATGTGTCACAGGGAAAGAAGATCGAAATCGGTAGCAGGCTGCACAGTTCCGACGATATCGAGAAAGGCGTGAATCCGTACTGGGTTATCTCAGATGGCAAGACTCAACTGTACTTCGCGTTGGCCTGGTGCGGCGGCTGGCAAGCGCGTCTCTCCGGGACAGATACCGCTCTGCACTTCTCGATCAGTCTTCCAAAGAACGAAACCCAACTAAAGCTGGCCCCAAGCGAACGGATTGTCGGCCCCATTGCCGAACTCACCATTGTCCGCGAATCCGAGGAACGCCTTAGCCGGGCCTCGTGGTTGTCGCAGCGCTGCTCGTTAGCACGCGCCCTGTTTGGCGGGCCAGCACCGAGCTATCCATTTACGTACAACCACTGGTATACGACTCGCTTCGCAGTAGACGGGCCGTTCCTGCAGCGCCAGCTTGATAACCTCGACCCCTATTCGTTCGATTACTTTATCGTTGACGCGGGCTGGTACCGGTGCGTCGGCGACTGGACACCGGACCCCGCGAAGTTCGCTCCAGGGCAATTCGAGGGAATACTCGCCGAAGTGCGCAAGAAGGGTCCCAAGATCGGGATTTGGACATGCCCGCAGTTCATGAGGGTTCCGAAGGATGTCAAGGAACTGCCCAAAGAGGTCGATCAGCCTGGCTTTTACCGAAAGTTCATCGACGGTCACCTAATCGATATGGCCGGTACGGATTTCACGTCTTACCTGTTAAATCACGTGGCTGCTCTCCGTTCGCAGTATCAGGCCGACTGGTGGAAATACGACCAGGACTTCTTTACTGATCAGACTCGCCACGGCGTGATGAAGAACGTTGTCGCGCTTCAGAATGCCCTTGGCGCCGTCCGCGCCCAATACCCGGAACTCATGATCGAAAATTGTCAGAGTGGGGGACGCATGCTCAACGAATTCACGTTCGGCATTGCGCAGAATCAGTGGATTCGCGATGGAGGGAGCACCGGGCCCAAGCACGCGCGGGCCATACTCCGCGAGGTCCTCGGGTCTCTTTACATCCTTCCTCCGTGGACCAGTAATCGCTGGATCAATAACCCCGATCAAAACGATCCAAACGACGACGAGTTCACGCGGCTATACTGCCGAAGCGCCTTTCCAGGAACCTGGGGAATTGTCGCCGACCTCGCCAAGATTCAACCGCGGCAACGCGACATTATCGTGAAGGAAGTCGCCAACTACAGACGACTCACACCGTACAAAGAGGGGTACGTGTACGACGTGCTGTACCCAGAAAAGGACTCGTCCCTAGCAGGTATCGTCTTCTATGCCCCGAATGGGAACGGGGCCGCCATCCTGTTGTGCCGCTGGGACGGCGCTGGCGCGTTTACTCAGACTGTTCCACTATCCGGATTGACGGGAAGAGGCCACTATCGCGTAACCGATGCAGATGCATCCTCTCAAAGCGAGCCGCAGTCCGTCTCGGGCCGGAGCCTGCACAAGGAAGGGATTGCGGTGACATTTGATACTGTGCGGCAATCCGCTCTTCTCTTCATAGACCCGGAGTAGTCCGCAATTTGCACCGGCGCGATTGAGCGCCGACGCAAATTGCTCACGTGAAGGACATTCAGGTTATGCCATGAGGATTTCTCGCGAACACACTCTGTTTTCGGAGAACCGCCTTGTTTTTCGCCGCAAATCTCGTAAACACAATGCTTGCGAGAGAGGTTCATTTGTGTTCGTGAGAAATCCGGGATAGAACCCGGCATTATGCATCGGACCGTCGTGACCTGCGTCGTACCGAGTGCAACAATGCGGCGGCCGTCACAGTTCCCGCTAACGTGACGGCAAAACCGGTTAGTGCATAAAGCGCACGGCGGATTTGCCTGCTTTCCGCAGCGCCAGTCACGCACCAGCGCGTAAAATGCTCACAATTGTTGCGAACGGGATGGTAGCCAGTTTCTTCAAGTCGGCTTTCCGCCCGCTCGACAACCACCTCGGGGTCGTACGACCCGCGATGACGTACGACGCGCACACGGCCACCCTTCGCGAAATCCTCAATCGAAGTCCTTCGGATGGCGGCATTGCGATAGTCACGCGGCTCACCTGTAAAGTGAATCACCGTGCCATCGCCGCAGTCTATACCGTGATGCCAGTAGCCGAACCGCTTAACGCGGATATGGTCGCCTCGGGCCATCCAAACACTCCAATCTTAACCCGCGCTCGCCGGAACCTGACGCCGCGACTTCCGTTTGGCCCTGGCGGGCTTGACGGCTGCCACCGTGCGACCATTGGTGCCGCCAATCGGCGCCGAAGCCAAGTGATACGCAAGTATTCGGTAGACATCCGGATTGAAGGCCAATCCAGAATGGGTTCCATGTACTTCGATGTTGGTTTTGGCGAAATCGCTTATACACACCTTCCAGTCCACGATTCCGTCCGTCTTCGTGTAGATCGAAAGCTGTCTCACATTCGCGGGAAAGCCATCTCGCCACGTGCACGCGAACCCGCACGCGCATCGGCTCGTGTAGCAGTCCTTTTCAACCCGGCCGTTAAGACGCCGCTGAGTGCGCTGATGAATACTCCAGCGAACTGCCCGGCTTGCCGCAAGTACCCACGGGTGAACGCGTACCCCACGGTACGGCGACGCCAAGGTAACCACCGACTCAATTAGTTCCGGATGATAGGAAGCGACGCTCCTGGCCAGCACGCCGCCAAAGCTGTGGCCGACTAGGTGCACCTTGCGCCCCGTGTCCTTCTTCGCACGGCGAACCGTCTTCAGGAGATAGTCGATAAGGATATTAGGGCATTCGGCGTTGTGCCCGATACGCGACATATAGGGTCTGTGTCCGATACGACGCAACCAGCAGTGCAGCTCGATCAGATACCAGTCTACCGCAAGGAATCCAGGCACCAGCACGACGGCTGCTCCGTTTCCTCGAGGAATGCCGAAACCGTAGTAGACTCTGGATGTCTTCAAGCGGAGCCATTCGGTCCCCGCAAACGCCTCCCGCCAGATGGGAAGGTCAACGGGCTCAAGTTCATTGACTACCAGATTGTCGCGGCCCGGCATGGGCAAGGACGCCTCCAGGATGACACAGAATCGGACACAGCGATGCTGTGTCGATTATAGCACACCCCTTCCCCCGGCTCAGGCAACGTGCGCAGCGAGAATCTCGCGAATCTCGAAGGGATAAAGTAACACTTGACGACCGACCGTCCGGTATGTTGGAATTATGCCTAGCTGTATAGGTGCGTGTATCAACCATTCTGTGAACCACCGGGTGATGGATTATGTCCCAGAACTCGTTGCGCCGTCGTCTTTCTGCAATGGATGCCTTCTTCCTGCACATTGAAACGGAAGAGCAGCCCATGAACGTGGGTTGCGTGGACATCTTCGAAGGCAAGATTTCCTACACTAAGTTTGTCCGCAATATCGAATCACGCCTTCACCTCATTCCACGATACCGCCAGGTTGTTACGCCGGCACCCTTCAACGTCGGGTTGCCCACGTGGGAATTCGATCCTAACTTCAACATTCGCAACCATATCAAGCGGGTGAAGATCGATTCGCCGGGAAGCGAAGAACAGTTCTACGACATCGCGGGACAATTGTTCTCGGGGCCCCTCGATAGAAGCAAGCCTCTCTGGGAAATTCATCTCGTCGAAGGGTTGGCGCAGAAACGCACTGGCATGCTTGCCAAGGTCCATCATTGCATGATCGATGGAATCGCGGGTGTCGGACTCATGCATGCTGTCTTCGATGCGTGGCCCAATCCGGAAAAGACACGAAAACAGCCTTATCGCCCCGATCCGATTCCCTCGCCGACTCAACTTCTTTACGACGCACTGTGGGATGGCCTATCGGAGACGCTGGAGCATTGGTCCAAGTTTCAGAAAAATCTGGCTGAATACGGTGACGGCAAAGATATTAAGGAAGTCCTCACCGACGTGAAGGAATTCGGCCTGACGATGAAGGACTTCCTTTCACCCATTAAACGCTTCCCGTTCAACAAACCGTTTAGCGGGAAGAGGACCATCATTGGCCGAAGCTTCTCGTTTGCGGAGGCGCGCGACATCCGGACTGCGTGCGGAGGCACCGTCAATGATGTCGCGTTGACCGTCGTGAGCGGTGCTATTCAACGCTATCTCGAGATGCACGGCGAGTCGCTTCGCAAGCAAACCGTCCGGATTCTTGTACCCGTGAATATCCGTCAAGAAGACGAGCGGGGTGAGATGGGGAATCGAATCTCATTTCTACCCGTCGATATTCCTCTCGACATTCTTGACCCCGTGGAACGATTGCGGATCATCGCCGAGACTACGCAGCACCTCAAGGAAACGAAAGTCATCGAGGCCATCAGCCTCATGTTCAACGTTTTGCAGGGAGCCCCTACGCTGTTGCAGTCCATTGCGCTCAGTAACGCGGCCTCGTCAAGCGGACAATTCCTGCTGGGTCTGCTCGCGCAGGTACCGCCGTCTCACCTCATCTGCACCAATGTCCCCGGGCCTCAAATCCCGTTGTACACGGTCGGACACCAATTGCTTACGCACTACGTCCTGTTGCCCGTCGCGCTGGAAATGGGAATCAGTTGCGGGGTGACCAGTTACGACCAACGATTGTATATCTCCATAATCGGTGATGCTCAGGCGGCCCCTGACTCCGACAAGATTGTCGATTTTCTTGCTGACAGTTTTCACGAATTACGGGTGGCAGCGGAGGTCAAGGAACGCCTCTACGTGGAGATTCCACGCGCATTTCGCCCCGCAGCACGCGTTGTCACCCGGACCGCCGCCCAAGCCCAAGCCCCGTCTGCTGCACCCCCAGGCCGACAGGCGGTCATGTGATCCTTCGCTCGAAGGATTTGTGCGTGAGCAGTCCGTCGCCCCGCCAGCTCCCTATTTCTCAAGCTCGTTTGAAATTTGCGTAGTTTCAAGCGGCTGCTGAAGTAAGTTCTCGGACAGTTGCGTGTTGTGCGAGTAGATGCTTTGCCTCGTTTATCGGAGTTCATCAGTGTCCATCAGTGGTTGAGTCTCTTTTGGTTGCGGCAATGCCGCGCCATGAGAACGAAGGGCCTGCGCGATACCGTTTCCATCCGAAAAACAAAATGCGCCGCGATGGCAGGTTCTGCCAGTCGCGGCGCAACGTATGTTTGATTTCGAAAGCTACATGCTTGGAAGGCTCTCAGAAGGAGCCGGCGCCTTGGGGCGTACTTTCGCCTTTGCTTTTGCCCGAGGTTTCGCCTTGGCCTTGACCTTCGCCTTGGCCTTCGGTTTTGCAGGCTTCGCCTTTGCGCTTTCGTCTTCCTGCACGCGCTTGAGATAGGCCGATATCAAATCAAAGCTGCGGTCCATGGTCTTCTTAAAGTCGTTTCGGCTGCGATTGACCGTCTTAATCCATTCCTCGACGACTTTCTTACCTTCCTTTGGCATCCAAGTCGATTTCACGGTGAGCTCTTGAATGAGCTTTTCGGTTTGTTCCTGCAATGCCGTGAATACACGAATGGTGTTGTCGAAAGTGGTCTTCTGAAAATCGACCAGATTCAACGCCAATTTGGTCGCTCTGCGAACCGTGTTGTCGCTCAGCGCTTTCACCTTCTTTTGGACAGCCTTCTTCTGCTTCTTCGCCGTAAACATCGGAATGATCACCCCCTTCTTTTTTACTGATCCGCCCTTACTACTTGGTGAATTCGACTTCACTTCCGCCATAATCGCGAACCTCCTTTCCAGAGTCTTAGGCCGGATTCCTTGCGAACACACACGAGACTAACTCGCAATTGCTGTGTTTGATGGGGTTGCAGCGAAAATAGGAACAAGTCTTCATGGACAGCGTGTGTTCGCGAGAAATCCTCATGGCATAACCTCAACGTCTGGCACGTGAGCGATCTGCGTCGGCGCTCGGTTGCGCCGGTGCAAATCGCGGGTTAGGGGTCCCCCGGTCCGGGGAAAAGTATAGCACAGCGATCGGCACTTTAGGGGAATATCTTTGCGGCGTATTGTATTGGATTACTCGGCAAGCGCCTCAGAAGGCATGGTCTCATTTAGATAGGCAGCCAATGCCTCGGCAACGCGCCGGTGACCCTCTTTGGAGAAGTGAACACCATCGGCGAACATAGAAGGTTCCGCCTTAAGATTCTGGCCCAGGTCAACGAAATCGATCGCGTGAGCGGCTAGTGAATCCTTGACGGTGTCCACTGGGCCTCCGGCCGGCGATTCGCTGAGCACCGGCGCGATAACAACCAGCAACCGGGCTTTTCCCTGCACCGCTTCAGCAAGATCGGCAAGCTCACGAACATTCTCAGCGACGGCTTCGGGCGGCGACAACCGGGGCGAATCCTCATGCGTGATGGGCGCAGGTTCCAGGATGTGCCAACCCGTTCTTCGATACAGCTCAACCAGTGCCCCTCCCAATGCCGTGGAAAGCGCAAAGAGCGGCTTGCGCTTCGGGAATGAAACGCTATCGCGAACAAGCGACACGCGAATCGGTCGTACAAAATCGCGTGGAATGGCGAACAGCAGAATCGTATCCGCGTCTAGTCCGGTCAAATGAGAGCGATAGAGCTGAGCCATTTGAGCAACGGAATACCCGTTTATACCGGCATTGATGACTTCGGTTCCGGTCAAAGCCTGTTCAAGAAGCGACGTAAACAACTCTTGCTGGTGAAGCAGAATCCCTCCCCATGTTACCGAGTCGCCTAAGACAACAATTCGTTTTGTATTCGGATTCTTCTGCTTCAATGGCCTCGCGTCGCGAACACCCCAGCGATTCACCGAAATAGCGTTGGTGAGGTAGCGAGCCTTCTGATCCGGCTTGAGCCGGTACCCGGTAGCATCGTCGTCGACGTACAAGACAGGAGAGGCTAGGCCCATGACTCGCAATACGATCTCAAGCAGCAGCAACGCCAGAATGACTACGATCGCCGCGGTACGCGTCACCCGCATCGTGCGCGAGAGAAAGCCGTCCGCAGGTGTCGCATCCGCGGACGGCTCTGTTCCATGTACGGGCGAGATCGTCTCCATACCCGCCTCTTTTGCTTATGCCTCTGAGTCTTTGCTCTTCGGCAAAGCATAGCGTGAGCGTTGGATAATCCCCGGGACATTCGGGCCTATCCCCGCCAATCGAATCGAGAAATCCCAAGGCGCAGGGTTGAGCACGTATTGAGGCAACGTCGCGGGTCCGCAGCTTCCATTTCCCAGCCCCGAAGTGAGCCAATCCAGATGGACCGTCACATTCTCCTCAGGCATTAGCTCGAACGGATGCGACGCTTCCGTCAACGCCTCCGTCGTATAGGGATGTGCGGTGAACTGGAAGGTGGGCATCCCAATCACACCCAGTCCCCAGCCGGAATCGTCCGTAAGGGTTGCCCACGTTACGTCGATCTTGTTGCCGTACTCTTGCGGCCTCGCATACGGCAAGTTGTCAGGCAATACGAGTTCTTCGAAAACACCCATGGGAGCACCAAGTTTTCTGTCCGAATAAGTCTCGTGCGGCCCTCTACCGTACCACTCAATATTGGTGAGCTCTTTCGGAAGAGTCAGGCCCAGGCCCAACCGCGGGAGATCGGCGAGTTCACCCTCGGGCGTACATTCGAAGCGCAAGACAACGTCGCCGGTTCCGTGGATTGTGTAGGTGACGACGCACCTGAATTGACCCTTGGCCTTCGCTCCTTTGAGAGTCATCTGAACAATGCCGCGTACCTCGTGCGGCGACGGTTGCACGAAATAGACCGTCGATACTTCTTTGATCAATTGATGGTAGCCGGAATCGCGCCAGCGCTTCTCGGCGCCGCTGATACGATCGTTATCGGTGGGTGCGCGCCAGAACGAAGGCGACGGGCCCTTCACGAGCAACTCCGTTTCGCCCACGCGCCAGGAGCGTATACTCCCTCGCAACTGATCGAACATGATGCGAAAGTCGCGGCCCTGCACCACAGTCAGCCCTTCCGATTCCCGTAGTGTCACTTCCGGCATTTCACGTCTGCTCAAGATTGGAAGAGCTTCACGCGCAGGCAACTCAAACTGCGACCATGCCACCTCGTGACCCGCAGTGGCCCAAGGGGACGGTTTCGAGAGTATGAAACGCACCGTCAGGTCGCTCCGGATGCCGGCAGGCCGCTGCGTGCCTGCAAGCGGCAACTGCACGGCAGTGCGTGTGCCCGCGGCGGTTGTTAATGTGGGGATGACACCTTGCGCAAGAACTCCTTCGTCCGTGCTCACAATCCACTCGCAAGTAAGATGCGACAAGTCGATGAAGTGATAGCGGTTGACGATCTCCAGCGCACCCGTTTCCGCGTTGACGAGGTTCACTTCCACGGGCTGCAGAATCTTCTTGTATTCCCAAAGACAAGGGTGGGGAACGCGATCGGACGACACCATCCCATTCAAGCAGAACGTCCCATCGCTCGGGTTTTCACCCAGGTCGCCGCCGTACGCAAACCACTCACGCGCTTCGACTGTAAACTCGTTTAGATCGAGCCAAAGCAGCGCACCCTTCGGGGCGCGCGCATTGCCGTCGTTCAGCTCCGCTTCCGACAACGCGTAGCCATAGATCCGCACGCTGTCGATAGTCCCTCGCATGGTCCGCATCAATTCGGGATTTCGCCCAATGTACACCGGATACGGGCTGAAGTCCGCCGTCCCCGCGTGCGCTTTCTCAGCCACGAAGCGCCCGTCGATAAACAGACGAAGTGTCTCTCCGTCGTAGGTGCCCGCGATATGATGCCACGTCCCCAGCCAGTTCTCCGGAACGGGCGCGGAAAGGACGACCGGGCTTCCATCCTGAATGTGGAAATCCAGCGTCTTCGGTCCGAACTGCTGGAGAGCAAATTGTTGGTTACCCTTGGTGATATAAGGATTCAACCCTTCCTCTTCCGTGGGGCATACCCAAGCCTCGAGCGTGATACCTTGCCCCGCCGCATTGAGCCCAGGCAGGGGAGGGACTACGGCGTACCCGTCCGACAAGCCTCGTTCGCGATGACCCCGTGCTACTTTCCCCACGGCAAATGCCGGACGACTCGGATGCGCCAAATCCGGTGTTACCATGATGGACCGCTGCCGAATCCCCTGGTCCACCCAATCCCAGATAAATCCGCCTTGAAGTCGTTTGTACTTTCGGATAGCTTCCCAGTATTCCTTCAGGTTCCCCGTGCTGTTGCCCATGGAATGGGCGTATTCGCACATTATGACCGGGCGATGCTCGTTAGGATTCTCGGCCAACTCCACAATGTAGTCCACGGCGGGATACATGGGTGCAAGCATATCAACACACGCGGCATCGTCTGCCGGATGGTAGTGAATGAGGCGCGTCGGCTCATGCTCGCGTATCCACGCCGAGCAAGCATCGTGATTGGGTCCGTAACCCGATTCGTTCCCCAAAGACCAGATAATCACGCTCGGATGGTTCTTGTCGCGCTCCACCATGCGCGAAACGCGATCGATAAACGCGTCGCACCATTCCGGATCGTCGGTGAACATGCTCCAGAATGCATGCGATTCGATATCTGCTTCATCGCACACGTAGATCCCGTATTCGTCACAAAGATCCAACCAACGCGGGTCGTTCGGGTAATGCGAGGTGCGCACGGCATTGATGTTGAACTGCTTCATGAGAAGCACGTCTTTCAGCATCCAGTCCGCCGAAGGCACCTTTCCGTGGTCGGGATCGTGATCGTGGCGATTTACACCGCGTATCTCGATGGGCACCCCATTGACGCAAAGCTGTTCGTCCTTGAGTTCAACTTTGCGAAACCCGACCCGGCACCTGCGCACATCCACCAATGCGCCCGAGGAGTCCGTTAGCGTTAGCACAAGCGTGTACAAATGAGGCGCTTCCGCGCTCCATTTCAGCGGATTCGTTACCGGTACTCCGCCTTCGATGACCACCTCTTCACCCTGCTTTGGCGACGCGTTGCCCAGTTCAATCCGGGCTATGCGCTGGCCAGCAGAATCAAGGAGTTCAGCGGCCACGGACAGCTCTTGCGATGGCTGAGCATCCGAATTGCGAACATGCGTGCGCACCGAAAGCGTAGCGTCGCGGTACTGAGAATCCAGGTCAGTCCTCACGCTGAAATCGCGAATATGTACGGGCGAAGTGGAGATTAGCATGACTTCGCGGTGTATGCCGCTGAAGCGCCACTGGTCTTGATCTTCAAGATAACTGCCATCGCAGAGACGCAACACACGCGCCGCAATTCGATTAGTGCCCGGTCGAACGAACGGCGTGATGTCGAATTCCGCGGGAGTCATGCTCTCTTGGCTGTATCCCACATACTGACCGTTGATCCAAAGGTAGAGAGCCGACTGAACACCGCCGAAGTGAAGGATCGTCCTGCGACCCGCCCAATATTCGGGAAGATCGAAAGTACGCACATACGAGCCCGTCGGATTCCACTCAGGATTGGTCTTCGGGGGCTGAGCTGGCGAGGAAAGATTCCCGAGATTTACATATACCGGCGCTTCGTAGCCCTGCATCTGCCAGTTGCCGGGTACGGCAATCTCTGACCAGGAACTGACATTAAACTCCTCTCCAAAGAAGTCTGCCGGTGCATCGGAAGGCTTTTCGGCCCAGTGGAAGCGCCACATTCCATTTAATGAGCGAACATAGGGACTCTCTTCGCGCACACCCGAAATGGCCTTGTCCCGATCCGCAAACGGAACCGAAGTCGCGCGCGGAGGCTCCTTGTTGATGCCAAACACCTTCGGGTCTTCGTATTCCTTTGCGTTCTCCTTCGAGACACTGCTTAACACACAACGCAAGACAAATAGCGAATTCATGACAATTGGTCCCCGCTTTCCCCAATTACAAGGCTTTACCTGGCGCACAGCCTTCCCGTCGCCAGTAGGCCAGAAGATCCATTAGCATTTCTTCAAACGTCACACTTGGTGTCCACCCTGTGCACTGAGTCAGACGTTCATGACTTCCGTATACCACCGGTATGTCCACGGCGCGCAATCTGTCTGGATCCACGCGCACGGATATACTCGCCTTCGATTGCCCCAGGAGCATATCAAGCGCGTCACGAACAGTGTGAGCCCTACCCGAGCAGATGTTGTAAGCTTCGCCCACAACGCCTTTCAGTGCCAACAACTCATACGCGCGGACTACGTCGCTTACGTGTAGGAAGTCCCGCGCCGTGTCGATATTGCCGACGTGAATTACCGGTTCGGCTCGCCCGGCCTCAATATCCGCTATCTGTTTCGCGAAACTTGACAGCACAAATGTCTCCGGCTGACCGGGGCCCGAATGATTGAAGGGCCGCGCCCTGACAATATCGACATTCTCGCCTCGAGAAAGATACTCGCAATACGCGTCTGCCGCCGCCTTGGAAATAGCGTACGGCTCCCGGGGCGAAATACGATGCGACTCTGTTATGGGGAGCGATTCGGGAATTCCGTAGACAGCCGCACTGCCAACAAAAACCATCCGCGCGGCCGCATTTACCTCCCGCAACGCCGATGCGAGCAGAATCGTGCCTTCGACGTTGACCGCCATCGTGTCAGCGGGGTTCCGCGAGGAAAATGGCACAAACGTCACGGCGGCAAGATGGAATACGTGTGTCGCGTCGCAAGCCCATTTCACAAGACGACGAACTCGGTCCGCGTCAGTGATATCGCAAGGGAAGGCGTCCACGTCTTCCGCAGCATCGGGATTCACCGCGCGCCGGACATCCCAACCCTGCGACTTCAGGTATTCAGACAAATACGATCCGGCAAAACCACTTGCCCCCGTTACAAGTGCAACCTTGCTCATCTACGGTCGGCCCTCACGAAGATGCCCTTCCAATGCTGAAATAAGTAAAACCAAGGTCACGCAAGGTCTTGGGCGTGTACAGGTTTCTTCCATCGAAGATCACTTTATCCTTCATCAGAGATGCCATCCGGTCATAGTCGGGGCGCCGGAATTCGTTCCATTCCGTCACGATGACAAGTCCGTTGGCGTTCTCCAGAGCGGCATAGTTCTTGGGCGCGATCTCTATTCGTGAACCGTACATGGCGCGCAACCCGGTCTCTGCCACGGGGTCATAGACGACAACCGTCGCTTTGGCTTCCAGCAGCGCATCGATCACGCGCAAGGCAGGACCGCTGCGAAGGTCGTCTGTTCGAGGCTTGAAACTTGCCCCCCAAACGGCAATTCGCTTCTGCGAAATGTCCGCGCCATAGAAGTCCCTGATCGCGTGGATAAATCGCATCTGCTGCTCATCGTTCACTCTCGTGATGGCATCGAGCATGTGGCTTGTAATGCCTTTGGCCTGAGCAAGCCGCGAACACGCTACCACGTCTTTGGGCAGGCAAGAGCCTCCAAAGCCCAATCCTGGAAACAGATACGAAGCGCCGATACGGCTATCTGAACTGAGTCCCTCGCGGACTTCGCTGATGTCAGCGCCGTATGCCGCGCTAATGGCGGCCAATTCGTTCATGAACGATATGCGCGCCGCCAGCATGCCGTTTACTGCATACTTCACCATCTCCGCGCTGCGGATGCTCATGTTGAGCAGAGGCTTGCCCGTTCTAAGGAATGGCGCATACAACTCCTTCATGATTTCCTGCACGCGCACGTCTTCGCATCCGACCACGATTCGATCCGGTCGCATGAAATCGTCTACGGCGGAACCTTGTCGCAGAAACTCCGGGTTGACCACAACATCGAACGGGTGCTTGGTGATGGAGGAAAGCCGTTCTTTGATCAGTTCCGTTGTACCTACCGGACACGTGCTTTTCAGCACGATGATGCAATACCCGTTCATGGCCCGCGCTACCCGTTCAACGGCCTCGAACACGTTCGATGTATCCGCGCTGCCGTCAGGCAGACCTGGTGTCGCAATACAGATGAATGCGAGAAGCACGTTCGGAATTGTCGCCTCCAGATCGGCTGTAAAATGAAGGCGTTCCTCTTCCACATTCCGCGTGATCAATTCTTCCAGTCCGGGTTCGTAGAACGGAGTCTTTCCGTTCTTCAGGCCCGCAATCTTCTCCTCGTCGATATCGACGCACGTTACGTTGTGTCCGGTGTCAGCAAGACCTGTTCCGACAACCAAACCTACGTGGCCGGTACCAATCACTGCTATTCGCATAGTCTATTCGCAGCCTCTCGCAATTGCCTCAGTTCAGGTAACCAATGTCTTTTAACTGCTGCCTGTTGTCGGTATCGTCGGTGTTGAATTCAGGCGGCACCGCTCCACCCTTAACAAACTCCTGCATTCCCGCCACGGTATCCGACAACGTCTTCTCAAACTCTTTGCCTTGACCTGCAATGTTTGTCTTCTCGCCGGGGTCAGCAACAAGGTCGTACAATTCCACGGGTTGATACTTCCGCTTGTTCTCCGGATTTGCCAAAACAAGCTTCTCCGTCATTGTACGTACAGAGCGCAGCAGGATCCCCTCGAAATCCAGATGACCATACACATACGAAGGTGCGCTCGGAGCCAACGAACTCTGATCGACGGTAAAAAGCGATTCCCCTTGCATTGCTTCGATTTTGGGCAATCCCGCAGTCTGAAGCAGAGTGGGGGCAATGTCCACCAAACGCGATAGACCCGACGTCTCGCTCCCTGAAAGGTTGTTGCCAGGCAGCTTAATGATAAGTGGCACCGCGATCTGTTCATCATACAGGCTCAATCCGTGCCACCAACCTTGATGCTCGTAGAACTCTTCGCCGTGGTCCGCCACGAAGACGATCACCGAGTTGTCGTACACTCCCTGCGACTTAAGTCCCTCGACCAAGCGCCCAAAGTGTTGGTCAAAATACTCGATCTCTCCGTTGTACAACTTCTTGAACTCGTCAAGGTATTTCTCGGGATCGGGATTGGGCATGCGTGCACGTGCGTATCCTTTCCCTGGATTCTCGTGGTCCATATACGGATCGTGAGGATCCATGTAATGGAGAAACAACAAGAAGGGCCGGTCCTTCGGGCGTTGCTCGCCCGCTACCCAATCGAGCGCCTTGTCTGTCACGACCTCCGCGGGCTGGTAGAAATCCATCACATTCAGTTTTCCGCCCGTCAGCTTATCGACAAACTTCTGATAAACACGTCTCACGACCTGGTACAAGGCCAGCTTGTCAACAGACTCCGTCGCCCCAAGCAACAGTCTTGGCTTCAGATACGTATATTCCGTGAAGCCTTGTCCATAGTTGTATGCATCGGCAATATTCGGATTGTTCGGGAACCCCTGCGTGAAGTACCCCGCCTCGTGGAGTACTTCCGGAAACGTCGTTACCGCACTCGGCAACATCGAATCTTTGTGCACCGCCGAGTGAGTCTCTGGATACAGTCCGGAAAATATCGTGGCAAACGATGCCTTTGTCCACGACGACTGGGCAAACGTGTGCCGGAAAAGTACCGCATCGCTTCGGAACGCATCCACAGCCGGAGTTTTCGCCACAGCCGCATCGCCCGAATACACCTTCAGATAGTCCGCCCGAAGCGTATCGACGGCCACCAGGATGATGTTCGGACCTGTAGGCTTCTTATCCGCCAAGACCGGTGCATTGGAAGTGTGAACGTAGCGCGAAGCGGCAACCGCGCCTCCGGCGACGAGTAGCCCGTAGATCAACAGAGCGACCACAGCCATCCGAACACGCGAAGAGCCCAGAACTGCAAAGAGGAGCGCGAATACCACGGCGACAACCAGACCTATCCCCGCGGCCGCTCCCAGCAACTGGAGATTTTGGTTCATGGACAATGGGTGTTCGCCCAGCACGTCCCTGAATATCCGGAATCTGCCGATGACCACAATACCTACAAACATTGTTCCCCAGGTACTCAGGGCAAGCGTCCACACTGCGCGAGGGAATCGATCGCGAACCAATGCGAGAAAGGCCAGCGCACCCGCGACCCCAAGACCCATCCCCGCAAACAGCAGTCCGTAGACAAGCGGCCCCCACCAAAAGAGATTCACTTCCTCCAGCCCCTGAAGTCGGTGTGCAAGCCAGCCCGCCTCGCCTAACCCGATAAACGCACCTGAAAGCAGCCCCGCTGCAATTCCTGCAACCGCGCAATCAATCAGGTTGCCGCGATACGTGCGTATCTCATCCGTCGAAAGATGCAGACTAACATCCGTGGCATTGACCTCAGCCCTTGCTGCGGCCATGCGCGATTGAATCTCTTCGCGATTGGGCTTCTTCCCGAACAGATAGACTGCCGTACCAATGACAAACGGAACGACGTCGCCGGCCCACCACCCCAAGTGGGCCATGAGGAGCGAGGCCGCCGCCCCGCTTTTCGTGCTCAGCAGCGCCACATATATGATCTCGCGAATACCTTCTCCCCCGACGGAAGGCCCCAGCACCGTGCCGTAGATCATAAGCGGCGTTGCAAAGAGAATGTCTGACATTGTCGTATTCTGCGCACGGATCGCGGTCATCGTGCAGAAGAAGACAAGGCAGGTCGCAAAATGGACACATATCCCGAGCCCAACGGCCAAGACAAGTTGAGCGCGGTTGCCGCTATATGCCGACACGGCAGCCCCGATGCGATCGAATTTGGAGCGAATCTTCCCCGGCGTTGGCAAGACGGCCACGGCCACTTGAATGACACGCGGGTTCAGTAAAGCCACAAACGAAACAACTACGAAAGTCCCGAGGACTGCCAGTATCCCCAGTAAGACCGGCAACTTCATGTCAAACATGCGAAATCCGAGAGGGAAAGTCACGAACACAAGAAACGTCAGCGCGATGAACCCGGTCAGCTTCTCAACGGCTATGACCGTGGTCGATTTGATTACGTCCCCGGTGTATCGAGATGAATCAAAGAGCCGGTACCCATCCAGCCCCAGGGTGCCGGGTAGGAAGATTCCTATGGCGCGGCCAATAAACCAACTCCGTGTCAAGTAGAGGAACGGGATCTTTAGACCTTGCGCCAGGAGCAGCAGCCTCCACCGAAGGATTCCGCAAAGCATTCCAAGTATCCGCATCATCGCAGCCAAACACAGCCACAACAGGATGTTATGCGTTTCAACCTGGCTCAGTTCCCGGAGCAAGTCAGCAGGTTTTACGCCCCTAAACTGGTCTGCCGATAGGCCAAACTTCTCCGGCCAAAACAAGACGGCAAACATGCCGCCCGTAATAACCACTTTGACCAGGAAAGATAGTGCTCGTTTTGCCATGCTTCTCCCATCAAAACACATCTGCACACATCGAACAATTGACGACCCCAGAGTCTAGCATGCATGAACATGGGGATAAAGCGCTGAGGCATTTGAATCCCCGTGCGTCCTTGCATACCATGCCTTTTCCCGTGTTGTGGAGTCTTTCTATGCCGGTATCCATGTTGTTCGTCATAAGCGCCCCTCGTTCAGGCAGCACCATGCTTGAGCGCATGCTCGAGTCCCATTCCATGATCAAGGGCGGACCGGAACCTCACCTCATTACTCCGCTTGCCCATTTGGGCGTGTGGGAAAAGGTGGACAAAGCGCCCTACGACCATATTCTCGCCGCCGAGGCCCAGAAACTCTTCGTGGACATGCTGCCCAACAAAGAACAGGACTATTGGGAAGCCTGCCGCGCCTATTGCGAAGTCCTCTACGGCCGTTTTCTCGACGGAACCGGCAAGTCCATTTGCCTGGACAAGACCCCCGCTTACGCCCTGGTCCTCCCGTTCATGGCCAAGGTCTTTCCAGATGCCAAATACGTGGTACTTACCCGTCATCCGCTGGCACTCTTCTCGTCGTATGCGAACTCGTTCTTCGATGGCGACTACTCCCAGGCCCTGAACCACAACCCGATCCTCCAGCGCTACGTGCCGGCTATCGCCGCATTCCTGCGGCAACATGAGACTTCCCACCTCCACGTCCGGTACGAAGATTTGGTGAAGACC
>JAIBAQ010000059.1 GCA_019695095.1 Candidatus Hydrogenedentota bacterium | reverse complement strand
ACCCAACCCCGCCACGAATCCTCCCGCGTGCGCCGCGTAACCGACGCCCCCGGTGACGCCCGCGGAATAGTTCACCGTCGCGAATAGAAATTGCATCCCGATCCAGACCACCAAGTAGACGAGGGCGGGTATCGGTACGACTGTATTGATGATAAACGTTCTTATATAGGCTCCCGGATGCAGCACTAAATAGGCCCCCATCGTCCCCGCAATCGCGCCGCTTGCGCCAACAAGCGGCCTTGTCGAATGGGGGTATAGGGCCAGGTGCGCCCCGCACGCCATCAATCCGCAGAAGATGTAGAATCCCAGAAACGAGCCGTGACCAAATTCGTCTTCAATGTTATCGCCAAATATCCAGAGGAAGAGCGCATTGCCAAGCAAATGAAACAGCCCTATATGCAGAAACATGCAAGACAACACCGTGTAGATCGCTTCCCCCTGTAGGAAGCGCGCGGGTATAAAACCGTACTCGGTGGAGAATGCCATGAACGCTTCAGGCTCACGCGTAGTGAACAGGAACGTAAGCGTGTTGGCAAGGATGAGCCCTAACGTCACAAACGGAATGGTCTGTCTCCCCAGATCGTCACCGATGGGCACGATAATCCTCGGCATGAGGGTCCACAGTCCCGGTGACGCGGTGAGCACTTGGATGCCATCAACCAAGTCCTGAAGGTTCTGGCGTTTCTGAATGTCCTGCGCCAACGCCGCGCCCAATTTGTCCATCTTGGGATTGCCGCGCACATATGCCGCCAGTTGCCGCACGCCCCGCCGGTCCGTCCACACCCCGCCACACTGCGCGCACCGGTCCACGAACACGTTCGAATCGTACGCGTAGTTCGTCACCCGCATGTCCACGCAGCACGATGGACATTGCAGCGCCGCGGCACTCGAATCACGCCGTCGCGCGCCATTCCCTACCGGTGCACTCGCCGCGTCCGGGTGCTCCTCGACATACTGCTGAAGGAACTCCCCCAACTCCCGTTCGTCAAACCACAACCCCTTGCACGATTCGCACTCGTCAATGATCAGATCGCGATACCGCTTCTTTCGTACCGCATTCCCACACGCCGGACACTTCATTGGATGAAACCCCTTAAGAAAACAACATCCCCCAGTGCCCCCCCGCCACAACCCGAGAGACTGGGCACTCCTCCGCAGGCAACTTTTCTCTCTCCACCGCAATTATATAATACTACACAGGGGTCTAGGCTCTAGTAGTCCGATGTGGACCCGGCATGAAGCCAGGAAAAGTTTGCGATGAAGGCATTTGCCATCGTATTCGTACTCACCGCCGGTGCTTGTGTCCAAGCACCGGATTCCCCCGTCGATTCCGAGACCAGCCTGTTGCCGGAGGTCGTACGCGCATCGCTCGACAAGAGACTTGGCACATGGTCGCTTGCATACCCGAGCGACGAAGTTGTTGACATGTTAGAAACGCACTTTGGCGGTCGCAGACAGGACTTGGCATTGCTCCGTGCGGATTTCGACGGTGATGACGAGCTGGACATTGCGGTTCTCGTAAGGCAACAAGGGAAGGAAAAGGACACGCTGCACCTGTTAGCCTTCCTCCGACGCGGGGACTCCTACAAGGAATACCCTCTTTTCACTGGTTCTCCATCGGGCGATCTCTACTTGCGTTTGGCACAGAAGGGATCAAGAGCGCACGACTTCGATGCGGATAGGGATTTTGTTTACGACCACGACACGGTAGTCTTTTGCCACTTCGAGAAAGCTGCAACCAGCTACGTCTACAAGGATGGGGCATTCACAGCGGTCTTAACCGAGGATTAAGTCAAGGTGATTCGCTTCATACGTATCGTGTTCAAGCTCATAGTCTACGGGGTAGTCACGCCGTTTGCAGCGCTGTGCGCTTCGTTCCTGAGCCTCGCTTTCGTAGCCGCCACGGACTATAGCGAAATCGACACCGTCGGCATCATCAAATACTGTGGTTTCCCCATCTGGTTTCGCGTGTGGCATCCCGACATTCTCGGTCCACAGGGATTCTACATGTCTCGCTTCGCTTTCAACAACGCTTTTTGGTTGGGCATCTTTGAGGGAATCGCCTATCTATGCATGCGACTGCTCGCTTGGGTATTCCAGCATGGTGTAGACGCTGGAGAGGACTTCAAGGAGAAGACATTAGTCCGCAATTTGCACCGGCGCGATTGAGTGCCGACGGAGCTTGAAGCGTCCGGCGGATCTTCAATTCCTGGAACAAAGGGAAACGGGCCGCAGACGTATCTGCGACCCGCCATTTCTCATCTGTTTGGAGGTTCGACGGCGCACAGAACTTTCGTTCCGTGATCCACCGTTACTGCCTATTCCGCAGATCGATTCCGCTAAACGGATCTATCGATCACTAGACGAGAAAAGGGCAGTGGAACCCCGTCGTGAGGCCGAAATTCTTATAGATCCCGGATGTCGGGAATCTCGAACTTCGTGAACGCCCCCAGCAGCGTCGGCACTTCACCGATGATCGGGGCAAACCAACTCCACCACCAGGCGCGGGCCGGCATACTCTTCGTAACTATGCGAACGTGCTTCATTGTACGTTACCCTTTCGCGACGCATATCCCGCAGCCGTGACTGCAAGATACACTGTTGTCAAATCCGCGTGTGATCGATGTCACAATCGCGGAAGCGCCGGACTGAGCAGCCCTGGGCTACCCGTTCCGACCCTCCTTCCGCATGCAAATCCGGAAACTTAAGCCACGAAACTTACTTCTGCAGGGCGTTGTCGATCAGCGACACCAACCAAGCCGCCTGATTCTGGCCCAGGGGCAGCGGTCCAAAAATGTTCTTGAATTCCACCCACGCAACTTGCTCAGCGCGAGCCGGCTTCGACACCATTTTGGTATGCTTCATATTACGATTCACCTCCCTTCCTTCCGTCTTTGGTCTGGTGGAGAATCGCAGGACTCTCCATTCCGCGTCTTCAGAAACGCTGGACGCCTCTGAAACATGCTATAGCACGCAGTAATTATGACGCAACAACGGCTAATTTTCAAGCCCTTAGCAGATAGTCCACTATATGTTGCGTCCATTTTGCGCCTCGCAACCATATTTTTTATGGCTTTACGCGAAAATCAGCCCGTAAACTTTCGAGACTTTTCGCTATTCTTACCAACTCGTCAAACGTCTATTACATCCAATCCAGGAATCGAGGACTCCAAGGGGATAGTCTCAATGTGGGTCGCTCCCAGCTTTGCCAGGTCAAACCGAGCCTTTGCCAAGGGCAACTGCTTGTTCGTGGTATCCAACTTAATGGTGAACTCCGTGAAATGGACCCCCTCCTTCACGGTCGGCTCGTCGCCGAACAAGCGATTCGTGCGCAGATAGTCCATGAGGCGGTCCACGTCGTCTTTGCGGGCGTTGAACGTAAGCAGAACCTTGTTCTCGGCATAGATGGAACCGTACAGGTTGAGCAGGAACATGCGAGCCAGGTCATATTTTTCGGGCGAGTTCTTGATAGCCGGATTGGCCCAGATTCCAGCCTCCGACTCCATGATCTGGTCCACGACATGCAGTCCGTAGTTTGCGATGGCCCCGCCGGTCTGCGTGATTTCGAGACCGAAATCCACCGAGCCGCCCTTAACCTTGGCTTCGGTCTTGCCCCAGGTCTCGTAGATAACGAGCCCCTTGTCGATCTTCGGCGGCGTCTTGTACTTCTGCACGCTGAATCCCATGTGGGAATCCCCGAAACCGAGCGCTTTGGCTTTCGTCTGGAACCATTCAAGCGCCAGATACGGCATCTCCGAGACCATGCTGACCAACGGTTTCGCCGCGAGCAGACCCGCAAGCCACGCATCGCAAGACGACTGAGGTTGGGTGGCTATAATGACAATACGCACTTCGCCGCGCTGCAGCGAAAGCACCTTCTTCAGTTCGATGGTCTGGTTGTACTCGTACTTAAACTCAAGCATGCGCTCGCGCACCCAGTCGTCGCCTCCGATGGCGATATCGATTTCGCCCAGCGCAAGTTGCGACCCAAACTCCTGGGGACGCCCGTCCCAGCCCACCAGAAATGAGGTCACCGGAAACGAGCTCGGACCGCCCTTGTCATAGCCCTTTGTGGCGAATCCCGCGTGCTTCAACAACGCTATCAGGCTTCCACCGCGGTTCGGATCGGCCAAGGATCCCGCCGGCAACCCCACAATCAACTGACTTTCACTCATGAATACCACCTTTGCTCCAACATGGATTCTTGCTCGCCCGGGAACGACGAGATGAGGCCTTTGCAGCAATGCTAAGCCCAATTACCCTGTAAATGAGTTGAACCCACCATCTGCTTTGCAACCCATTTTGTGATACCATACCATTTTTGCCGCGTTTCTTTGAAGAAGGAGTCGTTACGTTATGGTTCTAGCACCGCGTCGCAACACGGTGGGGGTACTTGTCGGGGGAATACAAGTCGGCGGAGGCGCGCCCGTGGTCGTTCAATCGATGACCAACACGGAAACCGCCGATGCCGCCGGGACTGCCCAGCAGATCCTCGATCTGGCCGGGGCAGGGTCCGAACTCGTCCGCATTACCGTCAACACCGCCGAAGCTGCCGCTGCCGTGCCTGAGATCCGCCAACGCGTCCGCGATGCCGGGTGCACTGCGCCCATCATCGGCGACTTTCACTTCAACGGCCACAAACTCCTCACCGAGTACCCCGACTGCGCAGCCGCCCTCGACAAATACCGGATTAACCCCGGAAACGTGGGTCGCGGCTCCAAGCGCGACGTACAATTCGCGACCATCTGCAAGGTTGCGGTGGACCACAACAAGCCCGTGCGCATCGGCGTCAATGTCGGTTCGCTCAATCAAGAGCTGGTCATGCGCACTATGCAGGAAAACACTGACCAGGATTTGGGCAAGACCTCCGAGCAGATTATCAACGAATGCATGGTCATTTCCGCGGTCCAGTCGACCCAGCTCGCCCTCGAATGCGGCTTGCGCAAGGACCAAATCATCATCTCCTGCAAAAGTTCCACTCCGCTCCACCTAATTGAGGTGTACCGAAATCTTGCCGCTCAAACCGACCAGCCCCTGCACCTTGGCCTAACTGAAGCAGGCATGGGCACGAAAGGTGTGGCTTGGTCGGCCACCGCACTGGGAGCGCTGCTTGCCGAAGGCATCGGCGACACCATCCGCGTTTCGCTCACGCCGCGCCCCGGCGGCGATCGGCGGGAGGAAGTCTATGCGGCGTGTGAAATCCTGCAATCGCTCGGCCTGCGTTCGTTCGCTCCGAGCATTACCGCCTGTCCCGGCTGTGGCCGCACTACCAGCACCGTGTTTCAACAACTCGCGGAACAGGTTCAGGGCTATGTGCGCGACAAGATGCCGGAATGGAAGCGGCAGTATAAAGGCTTCGAAGACCTCAAACTCGCGGTCATGGGCTGCGTAGTCAACGGTCCCGGCGAATCCAAGGCCGCGAACATCGGCATCAGCCTGCCCGGTTCCGGCGAAGAACCTAGCTGTCCCGTCTACGTGGATGGGCAGAAGTACAAGACCCTCACCGGCTCGCCCACGGAGCTTGCTACCGAATTTCGCGCCATCATCGACGAATACGTGGCAACGAAATACACGGTATAACGCCAACGAGTCTCGGCATCGCGGTGCAAGTGGAAGCCTCGCGTCCTCTTCGCGTATTGTGATGGACGAAACGGTGCAGCGATGTACTAGTCTTGCGCCGCATCCTCGATAGCAACACTGGAGCCAAGGGGGGTCTGCCATGTCGCTACTCAAAGTCACTGCTCTCTTCTGTCTCGCACTGAGTTCTGCCTCCGCTGCCGAGGGTCTCCCTCGCGTCTTCCTGCTCGATGGCCAATCGCTCGTCGACACGCGGGCCAGAGTGCAGGCCGGCGATTCGGCGTTCACGGTGCCGATAGCGGCATTGCGAACGGCGGCGGACGCGGCCCTGACCGCAGGTCCGTTCTCGGTCATGGATAAGCCCTTCACGCCGCCGAGCGGCGATAAGCACGACTACATGAGCGTCGGGCCCTACTGGTGGCCCGACCCAACCAAGAAGGATGGACTGCCGTATATCAACAAAGATGGCGAAGTGAATCCGGATCGCAACAAGTACGACAACGTCGGCCTAGGCTCGATGGCGCGAAATGCCACGCTATTGGCGCAGGCCTACTGGTTCACCGGCGAAGAGAAATATGCCGAACGCGCCGCTCTGCTTGTGCGCGTGTGGTTCTTGGATGAAGCGACCCGCATGAATCCGAATCTGAAGTATGGGCAGGCAGTTCCCGGGCGTAGCGAGGGCCGCGGAATCGGCATTATCGACACGGCTGGCCTGGCGGACTTCCTCGATTCGATCGGGCTGCTGGCTGGCTCGAAATCGTGGACGGGCTCGGATCAGGCGGGGCTCGTGCAGTGGTTCAAAGAGTACACGAACTGGCTCACTACGCACCCATACGGCATTGCCGAATCCCAGGAGAAGAACAACCACGGCACGTGGTATGACGTGCAGGTTGCCACATTTGCGTTGTTCACGGGCGATGAAGCTCTGGCGAAGAAAGTCCTCTCGGAAGTCGGAAGTAAACGCATTGCCGCGCAAATCGAACCGGATGGCGGCCAACCCCTCGAACTCCGGCGCACAAACTCGTACAACTACAGCGTGATGAACCTGCGCGCATTCTTCAATCTGGCGCGGCTTGGCGAACACACGGGCGTTGACTTGTGGCACTTCCAGACTGAAGACGGACGCAGCATTCGCAAAGCGCTCGACTACATTCTTAATCATGCGTTTGGCAGCGAAAAATGGGCGTACAAGAATCTGAAGCCCATTGCACCAAAGGTCATCTTGCCTATGACCTGGCGCGCGGCGCGAGTCTACAAAGACGGCGAATACGCGCAGTGGCAGACCAAGATCGGTAAAGATCAGTGGCCCTCTGGAGCGGATGTGCTTCTTTTTCCGATCCCCTAGCCTGACGAATGTCGCGCAGAACCTTGAATGGAAAGCAACGTGGAGAAGTTATGCGAAGAATTCTGTATCTGGCATTTGTACTGGCGTTGGCCGCGAGCCTCGCGGGCTGCGCTGCGCCTGCATGTCGTAAGGATAAGCCCGTCGGTACGACGACGTTCACCTTGTGGCAGCTTCCCAACCAGACGAACTCGCAGATCATGTCGTACGTGCTGCAAACGAAAGGCGGAAAACTCATCGTCATCGACGGTGGCGTCGCGGGCGATGCCCCTTACCTGCGCGAGTTCCTGAGAGCGCACGGGAATAGGGTGGACGTATGGTTTCTGACCCATCCACACGACGATCACATGAATGCCATGCATGAGCTCGTCAAGAACCCCGACGGACTCACCATCGGCCCCATTTATGCCTCGATGCCTGATAGGGACTGGGTCAATCTGTACTGCAACGAGGCCGACAAGAAACAATACGCCGAGTTTGTCGCGACGATGCAATCGGCCAATCGCGAGCTGATTGAATTGCGTCTCGGCCAGACGTTTCGGATTGACGGTGTCAGAATTGAAGTGCTTGGCGTCAAGAACCCGGAATTTCACAACAACCCGCTGAACAACTCGAGCGCCGTCCTGCGCGTTTGGGATTCCAACAAGAGTGTTCTCTTCCTCGGCGACCTGGGATATGAGGGCGGCAACAAGTTGCTCGCGAGTCCCTACGCCAAACGCCTCCACTGCGACTATGTGCAAATGGCGCACCACGGCCAAAACGGCGTGTCGCGCGAGTTCTATCGCACGGTCAACCCCACGTATTGCCTCTGGCCAACGCCGAAATGGCTTTGGGACAATGATTCGGGCGGCGGCAAAGGTTCGGGCAAGTGGAAGACGCTTGAGGTCCGCGAGTGGATGAGCCAATTGCCAGTGAAGCAACACTACGTCATGTGCGAGGGCCTACAGACTATCGAGTAGAACGTCTGCAACGTGGGTGAGAAAGGCCTGTTATGTTGCGCAAGTTCGCCATTCTTAAGAGTTGGGTGCTGGTGCTATGGGCCATATTTCGAAACAGACCCATAGCAGTGTGCAAAGACTGCCTGTTGTCGGATTCTGAGCAAATGCGGTCGTTTGCCATCTCAAAGGGCGTCTGCCCCCGGTGTGGGGGCACGAATTCCATGCAGACGACGGAATTTTCCCTTGGTGATGTCGACGGCGAAGAGGATGAGGTAAACGAAAGGTGGCATGGTCGCGTCAAATAGAAGTCGGAGTACACGACAGATCAAGGAGCGACCCATGTGCAAACTAGCTCGACTTACATTTCTGACGACGCTCTTTCCGCTCATTGCCAACGCGGAAACGGAAATGGGGAAACTCAACTACGACGTAGTTGTCCAAACCGGCCCTTCGGCGCTCTGGATACTCGCCAACATCAGCTACGCGGGAATGCGTGCTCAAGGAAGTAGAAGTGCAGGATGGCGTATAGTAGCCTTCATCTTCGGGTTTCCGGGAACCTTGCTCTCGCTGCTCCTTATTCGGGACGGATGTGAGCACGCATATGGAATCGATCTGCCAAGGAGATAAGCGTGAATCAGGAATCGCGCCCGCACAAACCCAATTCTGATGGTCGAAGACTACTGGGATTAGGATGCGATAGGTGGCGATGTCTGTGGGCGTTGGCGTTACTTTGCGCGGCCGCAATTCCGTCGCGAGCCCAAGATTGGCCTGCGCTCCCACAAGTTAACGCCACCGTCTCGATTCCCGCGCAGGAATGGCCGTTTGCGCCGGGACCACGCACGGTCCCCGTCTATATCCACTACCCCGGAGGTGACCAGAAGAACGTCACGCCGCAAACGGGCCTCATGCTGTGCATCCACAACTGGGGCGGCACGCACGCCATCGGCGCTCCTGACCCCGACCAGATGGCGGAATTGTTCAATGTCGTCGCCATCTCCGTCGATTACCTCCAGAGCGGCAAGTACGATGCCGCCGTGAATGGGCCCTACGATTTCGGGTACCTCCAAGCCCTCGACGCGCTACGCGCTTTGTATTTCGTGTACGATGGCCTTAACAAAGCGTGCGTGTCGTTCGACAAGAGCCGCATCTATACCGGCGGTGGCTCCGGCGGCGGCAACGTTTCGCTCATGGCGAACAAGCTCGCCCCGCGCACGTTCGCGTGCGTCGTCAATCTCAGCGGAATGACCAAACTTACCGACGACGTTGCCTTCAATCTTCCCGGAGGCAGCGATTTAAACGCCGGCTACAGCAAGGACCCCACGCAGAAGAATTACCTGAGTCCGGGCGCGCAACAATTGCGATTCGTCGGCGAACCCAGTCATCTGGCGGTCATGAAGTCGCTCGGCAATGTCGCCAAGATTCTTGTGATCCACGGTGAAGACGACGACAAGTGCCTCGTCGCCGACACAAAGGAGATGATTGCGAACTTCGAGGCAGCCGGGCTCAACGTGGAACCGCATATCATTACCGCCGGCCAAGTGGATAACGAGACATTCAAGGATACGGGACACTCGCTCGGCGACCGCACCCAGATCCTCACCAGACTCGCAGGCCCTTACCTCGATCCGAAATCACCAGAACTTCTGCGCCGCGAAGGCCCCCCGGATTTCGACCGGTACGACGAAGTCCGCTATCCCGTTGAAGGTGGGACCTTTGTCATTTCGTATGCGAATGGCTATCCGGTAGGGAAGCTTGAAGCCAAATAGTGCGTGCAGAAACCGTTTGACCGATCTAGACTCGCTCCTGTGCAATGAAATGCTTGCCCGATGCCGATTCGCGTCGTCGATTCCGGTTTCGCGCAAATAGTCAGAGCAGTCCCGAGTGACTGGGCCAACTTAAGATTCCACATGACCTATCCGTCGGATCCGGCCAATCCGTCCTATTCTTCATCCCCCAATAACAGCCGGCCGTAGCGCCGGCCTCTTCTCGCGAAGAACACCCGCGCCACGGCCGAATAGTCTCTTGCGATTTGCGGCTTACTCTCCGGCTGGAGGCTGACCCGCGCCGCGCGTCTTGCTGCGCTCGATCGACTGCAACGCCAGGTACTGATCGCCGTACTTTGCCATGTTGTCCAGTTCCTGATCGTATTGGTCGTAGTGCCGTTCTTCATCAGCCACCAGGTCTTCGAAGATCTTCTTCGACATGGCATCGGCATTCGCGCTGCACTCATTTGCCCACTTGTTGTAGTCGCGCGCGCTTTCCTCTTCCATCTTGCGGGCCGTTTCCAGCATCTCTTTGGCGTCGTGAACTTTCTTCACGGGATGCGCGGCCGTCAGATCGACGTCCCCCTTCAAAAACAAAATGCGCTCCGCAAGACGCTCAATGTGGATCATCTCTTCAATGGCTGTCCGCTTGAACAAGGCCGCAAGCAAATCATTGCCTTGGTCGTCGCAGTGAAAGTGAAAGTACATGTATTGATGAACGGCGGCCATTTCGTCCGCAGCGGCTTTGTTCAGCAATTCGATGCTTTTCTCGTGCATGATTAGTCTCCTTTGAGCGCTGTGTTCCTTACGAAGGGCCTGCGGCTTCCGCGGTGATCGCGCCCCCGTTTCATTCGCGGATCCGTTTCCGAAACGTATATTACACCGACGCACTCAGCAACTCCATGCTGAGTTGAATCAGCGGCCACACGGCGCATTCTGAGGCTCGTCTCAGAATGCATTTCCTACAATTACGTTACTTCAAACATCAACACCTACTCTTTGGTAGCACTTGCCAGAATCATGCAAAGCAGCTCAAGCACGAGTTGCGCCACCTAAATCATTCAAAATAAATACGTTAAGTCACTCGAATGCGAAATCTATGACCATTGGCACGCGACCTGCTTTATACCTCTTAACGAGGTTAGTCAAGCGGTAAACAAGGCAGACCTCAAACAGAGTTGAATCGATGACACGAATTGGGAAAACGCAAAGCGGCCGCGCATCCGAATGGATGTGCGCCGAGCGCGAGGCCTCCAAGGACCTCGGCACGGAAATGACAGCAACGGCAACGCCGGTGTTGAACGCTTCCGATCCGTCCATCCCTCGCGTAGGAAACCCGCTCATGGAGCAGGCTTTCTTCGTGGTACATGGGACGCGCCAGGTCCGGTTCGGCAGAGCTTAGATTAGCCCCACTCCCCTGTGCAGTCTGTACAGGTTTTTGGTTGCTGACTCCGCCACCAGGGATATCGGCCGCGCAACGCGACACTGGCTCCCTCAACCGAATGCTATGCCCGGAGTATTCGGATGCGTTGCGCGGCTTTCCCCCCTCTGCGCAAGACGTTTTCCCCATAGCGTAGCCCCACTCCTCCTGTGCGCTCTGCACAGGTTTGATGGTTGCTGACTCCACCACCAGGACACCGGCCGCGCAGCGTGATACTGGCTCCCTCGCCTATGTGTTTTGCCCGGAACGCATGGGACACGCTGCGCGGCCCTCCCCCACTTCCCAAATGCATCACCACTCTCCGATTCCGTTGCGTCTTCAAAGATGCCCGTGAATTCACCTCAACCGTATTGCCTCGTGTACAATATCCCCAGCGAATTTGTAGCTCGCAGTACTTCAGCGGGGGGGCACACCATGAAATTCATATACTACCGAAACGTTGTTTTCTTGGCCGTCGCCATTCTTTGCCTGGCTGCATCGTGCGCGTCAACCTCGAAATCCGCACATCTTTCGCAGCCTGCGCCGGTCAGCAAAACAACTCTGCCTTCTTTCGGAGTCCATGTCTTCGCCCCGATGAAGGATGGCTGGCCCGTCTTCGTCAAAGCCGTCGATGAAGCACTCGCTCCAATGGGAGTGACAACACTAATTGTCCAGATGGACTACCAGTACGCCTTTCAGAGCCACCCTGAATTGGCCGAGGTGGAAGGCTCCGTGGTGACAAAAGAGGACGTCGCCGCCTTGGTCGCCGTTTGCCGCAAGCACAACATTCGGCTGATACCGCAGTTGAATTGCCTTGGCCATCAATCGTGGGGCAGCAGCGGAAATCACGCTCTTCTGAGGAAGTATCCCCAGTTCGACGAGACACCCGAGATACCACGAGACGCCGAGGGCGTGTACTCCCGCAGTTGGTGTCCGTTGCATCCCGACGTGAATCCCATTGTCTTCAGCCTCATGGATGAACTGATCGATGCGTTCCAATGCGACGCCTTTCATGTGGGAATGGATGAAGTCTTCCTGATCGCGAATCCAAATTGCCCGCGTTGCGCAGGCAAGGATCCCGCGGAGTTGTTCGCCAAAGCCGTGAACGACTATTACCAACACCTCGTAGTCGAGAAGAAACTCACGATGTACATGTGGGGAGACCGATTGCTCGATAGAAGCGCCATGGGATACAACAAATACGAGTGCAGCGAGAATGGTACTGCGTCCGCTGTTGACAGAATCCCCAAGGACATCGTGATCTGCGATTGGCACTATTCGAGAAGAGATGAGTATCCGTCTATTCCATTCTTTCAGGAGAAAGGGTTTCGAGTGTGGCCGTCCGCCTGGCGAAGTGTGACCGCCACCAAAGCGTTGCATACGTTCAGTGTTGGCGCGAATACGGGTAAGGTGCCGGGCTTTCTCTGCACAACATGGACGTCTACGGCGGAACTATCCGAGGCATTGCTGGGGCAGCGCGAGGAATCCAGCTTGGACCCAACCCAAGCGGGCGTTCTTGCAAGCATGCGGGAAATATCCTCGCTATACTCAAAGAAAGACCGATAACAGTCCGATACCTTTGCTCGCTCCAAACACGCTACCGGATGAAACAAAGACTATGAAGTATGATGTAGAAGCCGTGCTTTTCGATATGGGCGGCGTATTGCTGGAATCGGCGGATATGTGGGATGCCGCCGGATTTGCGAAATCGTTTCCTGACGGTATACCCGATGATCTCCCCATCGACTGGTTCTTGGCTTTATCGAAGGCACTGATCGCAGCTTTTGAGGCTCTTCCGCAACCGCGGCACGCGCTCGACACGCGTCCCATCATCGCCGATTGGCTGCGACAATTGGGTCATGGAGCCACCAAGGAGGAAGTCGACCGCCTATACGCAATTCTTGCGCGTTGGGAAGTGCGTCCGCTGTACGAACACGTTCCCGCGACCATCCTGACGCTTCGCCAAATGGGCTACAGACTTGGACTCGTCTCAAACACGCTCATGGTCAGCGATGCACATCGGACGCTGTTCAAAGAAGCGGGCATATTCGACGCCTTCGACGTGCTAGTCTTCTCTGCCGAGTTCGGCATGAACAAGCCGGATACCTCCATCTTCACGTGTGCGCTCGATGCTATGAACGTGGCTCCCAACCGTGCGTGGTACGTCGGCGACAAGCCGCACCGCGACGTATGCGGTGCGCGGCGCGTCGGCATGACTTCCGTGCTTGTTGACGGACCTCACCTGAATCATCTGGGGGACGGCGATGACCATTGGCCGGAACTGATGATTCCCGATATCTCGGCCTTGCCTGGACTCCTCGAAATGATGCAGCGCATATCCTAACGCTCGGATTTCACCCTCGCCGCAGCCTACGTATCTGCGACAGTTATCGGTTATACTCTAGCCAGACCGGAATAGGGGCGCCGCTTGTATGGATTGGGGTTCGTGGACCGTCAGAATCGCGTTCGGCATTGCCTTGGCATGGGCATTCGAGTCCGCAGTTAGACTGCTTGGACGCCGTCTGACCGCACGGATCGCGCAGCGAACGCCGCAGCCCGCCCAATACAAAGGCAAATTGGCCATCCCTATCACCCCAAGCTGGCTCGTTACTGCATTCTTTGGAGTGTTTGCGGGAGCTCTTTCCGCTGGCACGTACTTCTGGTGCAGGCTAATCTGGAATAATTGGCAGAAATTCTCTGAGTTGGATTCTCTGCTAATCGCCTTTGGGGTCGCCGTCGCCGTATTTGGATTGGCTTTGGCCCTGGTGACCGGCTATCAATTCGCATGCCTTCTAAGACTACGGACCTGGATATTTCGTGACGGAGTACTCGTACAAGAGGCTTTCAAGAGAGACCACTTCATCCAATGGACCGATATCGAAAGTGTAGAGGACAGCATCACGACCTTCACTATAGTTGAGCGCGGCGGTCGCAAAATCTCGTTCGACACAACGTGGAGCAGCAGCTTGTTCTTTCTTGTGAGCCTTGAGCGCAATCTTCCAGACACGCACTGGGGCAAAATCAAGGAAGTGCTTGCGCGAAACGAAGTCTCTATCGATTGGCACGCCGCGCGTGAGATCCACGACGGCATCATGTCTCGAATTCAATTGGCCGCGTGTCCATAACCGAATCCCCGAACTCGCCCTGATACGCACGCTACAACCCGGCCCGAAAAAATGCTCTAATAGGGTCTCATCTGTGACTAAACGAATAGGGAAAACCTGAGTTGGATGCAAAGACACTCTCCCAGTGGCGACGTCATTACCGCGACGAAGTCGATGCGGCATATCTCTATCGCACGTTGGCGGCGGTGGAACCGCGTGAAGAACGCAAGAACGTCTATGAACGCTTGGCGCGCGTGGAAGATCGCCACGTCGAGGTCTGGAGCAAACTGTTCCGTGAGAAGGGACTCAACGTTCCCAAGGCTATTCCGACCGCAACAGCACGTCTGAAGGCGACCGTTGCGCGGCAGTTCGGCGGAGATCTGCTCCTAAAACAACTGCTTCGCGAAGAAGGTCAGGAAGTCAAGGGATACTTGCAGTTTCACAAGGAAAGCGGACCCGGCGCGGCGCAGGATGCCGCGCTAAAGTTGGCGCGCGAATCGGCACAGCACGCATCCGCGTTACGCGATCTGGACGGCACCGGCGCGGGCGAGTCTTGGCATAAACTCGAATCGGGCGATCTCCTGCGGAATATCGTATACGGATTTAACGACGGCTTGACTGCCAACTTCGGTTTGGTCGCTGGCGTGATGGGCGCGGAGGCCGCCCCGCATTTCATAGTCCTGTCGGGCCTGGCAGGGATGATCGCGGACGCTCTGTCCATGGGGTCATCCGGCTATTTGGCATCGAAGAGCGAGCAAGAGGTGCACGACCACGAAATCGCGATGGAACGGGAAGAAATTCGACTCATGCCGGACCTCGAGCGCGAAGAATTGGCGCTAATCTACGAAGCGAAGGGGATGTCACCCGACCAGGCAAAGCAGCTCGCGGAAGATATGATGAAGACTCCGGACCGGGCCCTTGAGGAAATGGTGCGCGAGGAATTGCAGATTGGCGAACAACGTACCACTCCCATGAAAGAAGCCTGGACAACGGGCATCGCGACGGCCATTGGGGCGTTCATTCCGGTGGCCCCGTTTATGGTGATGTCCAACGCCATGCACGCGGCGTGGGTATCGTTCACGATTGCGATGGTATCGCATTTCGCCGTGGGCGCCGCGCGAAGCCTTTTTACCGGTCGAGGCGTCTTCCGCAGCGGATTCGATATGTTCCTGGTCGGGCTGGGCGTTGCAGGAATCGGATACCTGTTTGGATATCTTCTGACGGGGGTAGTCGGATAAACGACTGAACCCGATCACGGCCTCGAACGAGTAGGTCAGAACCCACCGAAACAAGTGAGGCGCCGCCGAAGCGACGCCTCACGTTCACGTAACGTCTTTCGCGGAATCGTCTCTTAGACCGTCGTGGCTCCGTCCTCAACGGCCGGCTTTGTGGACTTGCGACGGCGGCGCGACGGCGTGTTGTCGTCGTTGTCCGTACCCTTCCGTGCTTCGAAACGCGCCACAAGCCGTTCCCAGTAGTACACCGTCGGGCTTGCGATGAAGATCGAGGAATAGGTACCGATGATGATTCCGAGAGCTAGCGCGAAGGCAAAGTCATTGATCGTTGCGCCACCTCGGAACAACAACACAATAACCACGAACAGGGTCAGGGTACTCGTGATCAGCGTTCTGCTCAAGGTTTGGTTGACGCTCTTGTTCATGATCTCCAGGAGCGTCATTCCACGGCCCCGGTACAGCTTCAGATCCTCGCGAATACGGTCGAACACGATAACTGTATCGTTCATCGAGTAACCGATGATCGTCAGGATTGCGGCCACCACACCCAGCGACACTTGTCTTCCGGTCAACGCAAACAAGCCCAGCGTAAACGCCACGTCGTGCGCGGTCGCCACAAGCGCGGCAACCGAGAACCGCAATTCAAACCGGAACCACAGATAAATCAAAAGGAAGATTGACGCCCATGCAATCGCTTTGAATGCATCAACCTTGAGTTGACGACCCACGGTTGGCCCGACCATATCGATCTTCTCGATCTCGACTTTGTCGGCAGCCCCAGCGAGTTTTCCAAGGGATTCTTGGACCCGGCTCGCAATGGAATTGTCTGGCGTCGCGGATTGCTCAGTCTTGGATTGATCGGTCTGTTCCGCTTGTCCGGTTTGCTCAGCACCGACCGTCGCGCCTTTGGCAACTTCGCCAAGGTGAATCATGAATCGATTCGCCTTCTCATTGCCTATCTGCTCGTATGCCGTCACCGTCGGCTCGACAAAACCGCTGCCCGTCAGTTCCGCGCGAACGTTCTCCGCGCTTATCGGGCTATCTGCTTTCAACGAAGCGATAACGTTGGTACCCGTCGTGAACTCGACACCATACATCTTGTCGCCACGAGCAAAAAACAGGCCCAGGCCGCCCACGATTGCTACGACACTTGCTATCATCAGCGGACGGCGCCACTTCATGAACGGCACATTCGTATCCGACGGAATGAGGTGCATGAAGTACACTTTGGTGAGCCACTTCTTCGACGCAAGGAAGTCGAACACGGCCCGCGTCACGACGAGCGCGGTGAACATACTGGACGCGATACCGATACACAGCGTGATCGCAAACCCCTTAACAGGTCCTGATCCGAACTGAATTAGAACGACGCCTGCAATAAGCGTGGTGACGTTCGAGTCGACGATGGCGTTCATCGCGTGAGCATAACCGCCTTCGATACACGCGAGGAGCGACTTCCCGTTCCGGATTTCCTCGCGCATGCGTTCGTAGATCAGCACGTTGGCGTCTACTGCCATACCCAGCGTAAGGATTACGCCTGCGATACCCGGCAATGTTAGCGTGGCTTGAATATACGCCATGCATCCGAGCAGAAGCAGCGCGTTCATAAATAGGGCTATATTCGCGACGAGGCCAGCCACTCGATAGTAGACGATCATGAAAATGCAGACGATGATGAGACCCACTATCGACGATTCGACACCCTTGTTAATGGAGTCCGCACCCAGGCTCGGGCCAACCAGACCGGCTTGATCTTCGCGCACCGGAACCGGCAACGATCCGGCATTCAGGTTGATAGCCAACCCAACGGCCTCATCTTGAGAGAAATTGCCCGTGATCTGACCGCTTGTGGTAATGCGATCACGGATCGTCGGGGCGGACAAGACGACATTGTCCACCACGATGGCCATCGGCTTGTCGATGTTCGCTTGCGTGCGCTCGCCAAACTCGCGCCCTGCGGCCGCATTGAGATTGAATAGAATCATCCATTTGCTGCCGCCGGTATTTTCGTCCGGTCGCGCCCCCGCTTGGGTCAAATTGTCGCCGGTCATCAACGGCTCTTTGTTCAAAACATAGATGAAGTGCTTCTGAGGTTCCCCGGGTAACGGGTCCTTGCTGAAGGCGATCATCTTGTCGTCTGGAATGAGTCCCGGTACGGTCGCGGCTTCCTTTACGATCTCCTGCACGCGCTCAAACATGCCGTCCTTGACCGCAAGGAGACCCTGTTCCTCTCTCAGCGCAGAACGTTCCAGCCGTGGCACAAAATCATTCTTAAAGTGCTTGTCGATGTCGGAGATGATCTTCACCATTTCATCTTCGCCAGCTACGATATGAAAGGTGAGGAATGACCGGATGAAGATGAGGTTGCGAATACGTTCGATGTCTTTTTCACCCGGCACCTGAACCTGAATCTGGTCGTCGCCCATCGTCTGAACAATGGGCTCGCTCGCGCCGAATCCGCGCAACCGCCGTTCAATGCGCTGCAATACCTGCTGCTGCATTTCCTTCTTGATCGCGGCCTCGGTCATCTTCTGCTCGTTGATGAGGCGGTCTTTTACTTTGGGGTCGAGCGCGTTGTAGTCCACGCCAACCACCATCTGCACGCCACCCTGAAGGTCGAGACCCAGATTGATAACCCAATCCCGGTCAAACTCGGCCCACCGGCTTGCCTTCTTCGCGACAGTTGCCCAGTAGCCCAGCCGCTCTACCTTCTGGTCTTCCTTCTTCCAGCGTTCGAGCCGTTCAGCCCTTTGGGCATCCGAAAGAGTCATCCAACCCATAGTCGGATAAACATAGACGAGTCCCAGCAACAGGACGCCGTACACCAAAAGTGTGCGATATAAATGCCTTTTCATTCGTGACTCCAGTACCTTCGCTGTCGCGCCCGGTCTGCGCGGGACGTTTCAGAACGCGTCCTTACTCCCCTTTTCCGTCGCGCGGTACTGCACGAGAAACCGCGGAACGTAGAAACTCAATCTTTACACCAGGTTCTTCGCTAACCCGAAGCACCACAGTCTTTTCCGTCAAACCCACGATGGTGCCGAAAATCCCCCCCGCGGTAACGACTCTGTCACCCTTTGAAAGCGCGGAAAGCATGGCCTGCCGCTCCTTTTCGCGCTTCTGGTTGGGCCGGATCATTAAGAAATACATGACGCCAAAGAGGGCCATCATGAAGAAAACCATATTCATGGGGTTGCCGCCCGGAGCAGGCGCCGCGGCTGGCGCGCCTTCAGTCTGCGCTACCGCAATTCCATGCAGAACAAAGGCCATCGTTGACTCGAACACAGTCTACCTCCCAAAAGAAAAACGGCCTATTTGGCCGCATACGCTTGGAGAAAGGAGCGCTTGAACTCCACAAATCGGCCGGCCCGGATCGCCTGCCGGACAGTAGCCATAAACGATAGCATAAACCAAAGGTTGTGTAAAGTATTCAAGCGCAACGCCAATATCTCGCCCGACCGGTACAGATGGCTCAAATAGGCCCGGCTGTACGTCGCGCATACGGGGCAGGAGCACTCCGGGTCGAGCGGACCGAAGTCGCGGCCATGCCCCTGGTTCTTGATATTGACCTTGCCACGCGAAGTGAAGAGGCTCCCGTTTCGCGCATTACGCGTCGGCATCACACAATCGAACATATCGATGCCACGTTCCACAGCCTCCAGAATATCTTCGGGCGGACCCACTCCCATCAGGTAACGCGGCTTCTCTTCGGGCAAGAGTGGTGCGGTCCATTCGATGGCCTGCACCATCTCTTCTTTGCTTTCGCCGACGCTCACGCCGCCAATGGCATAGCCCGGAAAATCAATTGAGACGGTCCCCTGAGCACTTTCGCGCCGCAGGTGCTCAAAGGTACTCCCCTGCACAATGCCAAACAGCGCCTGATTTGCCGCCTCGCGCGCGGTCCATTGTGTCTTGCACTTTCCTGCCCAATCCAATGTCATACGCATGGATTCGGCGGCAGTTTTCTCTTCAACGGGATACGAGGTGCATTCGTCAAAGCACATGATGATGTCCGCACCAATGGCGATCTGCAGATCAATGGCCTGTTCCGGCGACATGAAATGCCGTGAGCCGTCGATATGACTCTGAAACGAGACTCCCTCCGGAGTCACTTTGTTCAAGTGCGAAAGACTAAAGATCTGAAATCCACCCGAATCGGTCAGAATCGGCCGGTTCCAGCCCATAAACCGGTGCAACCCTCCCGCCGCCTGCAACGTTTCGGCTCCCGGACGAAGATAAAGATGATACGCATTACTCAAGATGATCTGCGCATCAATTAGAAGCAGATCTTCCTGAGACAATGCTTTTACGCTCGCCTGCGTGCCCACCGGCATGAATATGGGCGTTTCGATATCGCCGTGCGGTGTGTGCAGTATCCCCGTCCGGGCCGCGCATGCAGGATCTCGGGAAAGGACATCAAATGAGAGCGAGCAACGCATGGCTCCCTTCCCACCCTTGGCGATTCCGATGGGCCCTAGACTTCAAGTCCGGAATGTGAGGTGCGAAATCCGAATTGCGGTCAGTCGCCGCCGGAACCTCCGCGCGCCAATCCAAAATCCAAAATCTAAAATCCAAAATCACAATTCCTTCGTCCAGACCTGCCGATCGATTAGCGGAATGAACTCGGACCACGTTTGGCCCTTTTCACGAGTTTCCTGGACTATGCGCGTGAAGGCATCTGCTTGAGCATCGAGATTGTCGAGATGATAGAGCACAAGGGCTTCCAATGTTTTCGGCAGAACGGGCGAGCCATTCTCAAGCGTTCCGTGGTGCGAGAGCACGCAATGCAGCACCTGGATTCGCAGCGTTTCGGGGAAATCGGAGATAGCGTCGATGCGCCGCTGAACAAGATCCGATCCGATCGATAAATGGCCAAGCATCTTGCCGACGGTCGTGTAGTCCACGAACAAGTCCTGGCTCATCTCGTCGAGCTTGCCGATGTCATGCACGAGGATACCCGTCAGCAACACATCTTTGTCCAGGTTCGGAAACAACTCGGCCACGGTCATGGCCAGCCGCGCCATCTCGTAGCAGTGCTGCACAAGGCCGCCTCGATACGCATGGTGCCACTTCTTGCCCGCAGCCGCTTCCGTGAACCGCTTCATGAGACCGGCATCTTCAAGAATGGAGTCCACGAGACGCTTCAGCCACTCGTTTTGAATCGTGCCTAGAATTGCGCGGAACTTGTCGACCACCTTGCCCGTATCCTCGGGCTCGTACACAAGGTCGGCGGAGTTATACTCTTCTTTCCGCATGGGCAACACCTGATCCACGCGCACTTGCAGACGGTCTTGATAGCTCACAATGGTTCCGCGGACATTGACCACGTCGCCAACTTCAAACAACTTGGCCACGGATGCGGCGTTATTCCAGAGGATGCCTCCGATCTCGCCGCTGCGATCTTTGAACACCATCCCGAGGAACTTGCCACCCTTTTGTTGCTCGCGGAGGTCCTTGCGCGTCGCCACAAAATAATCGTTGACGACGTCGCCCTCCTGTAGGGTATCGACAAACTGACGCTTCATGTAGTAGTTCCTCTTTCGGATATTCCGGTGCGCTGGCGCGCTCAGCCTTGTCGCGCCAGAACGGTAAGCGTACCCCGCGTGCAAGTCCGATGCAACGAAAAAACAACTGGGAACCGCGGCTAAAAAAATCCCGGAACCAGGCGGGCTTGCTCAGCCTTCGTCGTCCATGGCGGGTTCCCCGGTTTCTGGCGGCAGAACCGGTGCTTCCCCTTTCTTAGTCGTTTCGCTTTGTGGTGACGCAGTGGGCGCTTCCTCGACAGGTGGCGCGTTAGGGTCGGCCACACGAAAACAAAAGACGCGCTGCTCTTCGCTGGCTTGTCCTGACGCCAGACCGCCCCAATGCACCGCGTACGCACCGGGGGCCAATGGATTCTGAAGCACCAGATGACGCAATTCCTGTTCGGGCTCGTCGATGGCCTCACTAACCACCGGAATGTCTTCGGCGCGAGACCAGACTTGTATCGCCTTGAGTGTGGTCTGGCCAATATCGGGCTCGACTTCCATCTGTTCCAAACGGCTTAACTTGACCTCCAACGGCATTGCTTTGTTGTAGCAGACAATCATCGGCTGAGGATTGGTCGTGGAGGCCTCGATTCCGCGCTTGAATCCAAAAATGATCTCCGAATCACGCTTACGGCGCCACGGAGCAGGCGTGATCACGTCGGCCCGGGTATAGCGATAGTCTTCGAACAGGTAGACGCCCTTGGACTCTGGCAACGGCCAGAGGGATACTGTCGTCGCCGTAATCGGACGCGGCTGATCGACGGTCAGCTCAAGCACTCCTTGTGTATAACCGGTCTTCGCAAACGTAATCGTGTGCTTGCCGGGAACAGCCGGAAACCGGTATTCGCCGAGGCCATTCGTGGTCGCCTGAAAGTTCGTCCCCTTGATGGTGACCGCCACGCCGGGCAGCGTCTCGCCACGAACATTCTGGACGGTGCCAACCAGGGCATTCCTTGAACACCCGAGTGTCCCCACAAGAAAACAGAATGCAAGCGTGTGCGCGGAAAGCAAACGCGGCAACGAGCAAGGTAGATGCTTCATATTCCTCACAATTTCACGGTACCGGGAACAAGGACTCCGGGCTCGCCATTGAGATAATCCCCTCCGGTGGACAGAGGTTCCTCCTATTATGGCGACAGCCGGTAGACGGAGCAATTGCGGCATTTGATCCGGCAAACACCCAGTAGAAGCTTTTAGTAATGTAAGCAGGGTGTCGTGAACCAAGCGGGGGGCAAACGACTGCCCACTGTTGGGTTCGGCAAATGCAGCACTCGAGTTGGCGGTTTGAATGGAAGCTTGCGCCGCCACATTGACAAGTACGGGCTATTCCCGCCCTGTGGCACGCACGACACACCTACGACAACTGCACCCCGCAGCAGGCAGTTATGCCCGGCAAATTCGCCGAACATCCCTGCAAGGCGCACGTCGCATCGAGACGAAACCCGCGACCTCTAAATTCCTGCTATGCTAGCCGTTGAGGAATCTGGCGAAGAAATTGGGGAAGAACTTCAAAATCAGTTGAATGATATAGAAGATCGGGAAGCCTGCGTCGAATCCGATTCCTGCCAAGGCGGGCATCTCTTCTTTACGCACAGTCGCCTTCACACAACCCATCATTTGCCTCCTTTGTACGGTCGAAAACAACCGTAAAACCCATCGAACCCGCCGGCCACAACATGCGCTAGCCTGGTCACCCACAGCTTTCCTTGCAGAAGCGACCGAGTTTATACACCCACGGTAGCTTTGGATTCAACCGGCGGTTCCGAGTGCGCCCCCACCCTTTCCGCCACGATCAAATACAGAATCGGCAACAGAAACAGCGTCAGCAGAGTACCCGAGATCATCCCTCCAACCACCACGGTTGCCAGTGGCCGCTGCACTTCAGCGCCAACCCCGGTCGACATGGCCATGGGAATGAAACCGGCGGCATCGGTGATCGCGGTCGCTAGAACGGGACGCAGACGTTGTTTCCCGCCCTCAAGTACGGCGTGGAGAAGTGAAAGACCTTGCTTGCGATAGCCGCGTATCGCCGAGACCATGATTTGGCCATTGAGCACGGCGATTCCCGACAACGCAATAAAGCCCACCGCCGCGCTGACACTAAACGGAATCCCTCGCACGGAGAGAGCGAGGATTCCGCCTATTGCCGCAAAGGGAACCCCCGTATAGATGATCACAACATCGCGCAGACTCCCAAGGCTGAAGTACAGAAGCAAGAAGACGAGCAGCAGAGTCAAGGGAACGACGATGGCTAGACGAAGCTGAGCACGTTGAAGATTCTCAAACTGGCCGCCCCACTCGATGATGTACCCTTGCGGCAACACAACCTCATCAGCGATCCGCCGTTGCGCCTCGGCGACAAATGAGGCCACATCCCTATCGCGCACGTTCGTCTGAACGCGGATTAGCCGCCGGCCCCATTCCCGGTTGATCGTTGCGGGGCTGTCGGTAATGACTACATCGGCCACCTGTTGCAGCGTGAGTTGCGCCCCCGACTCAGTGGGCAACGGCGCGTTCTTCAGGGCCTCGATATCGGTGCGGAGAGCATCCGGCAAACGCACTACCAGCGGAAACACGCGCTGGCCCTCATGGATTACTCCAACCTCAATGCCGCCCATTGCCTCCACGAATCCCAGAATCTCCTCGCGCGGTACGCCGTAACGCGCAAGGCGTGCGCTGTCAATCCTAACTTGCAGCGTAGGCTGCCCCGTAATCTGATCGATGGATATGTCCGATACACCTTCGATATCCAGCAGGACCCGCTGAATATTCTCCGCGATCCGAATAAGCTCATCGAAATCATCGCCGAAGACCTTGATTCCCACGTCCGACCGCAATCCCGAAGAGAGCTCGTTCATTCGCATTTCTATGGGCTGACTGAATCCCATGGTTTGGCCGGGCAAGTCGCGCAGCGTCTCTTGGATCTGCGCCACCAACTCCGACTGGCTCGCCGCTTTTGTCCACTGCTCTCGCGGATGCAACGTGAGAAAGATGTCGGTCAGTTCCGTACCCATCGGGTCTGTGGCTACTTCCGCGACCCCGATTCGACTCCACACATATTTGATTTCGTCCGGGAATTCCTGCAGAAGCTGCTTCTCGATACGAGTGTTGTAATCTACGGAGGTGGGAATTGACACTCCGGCAAGGCGGACTACATTTCCGACAATGGAACCTTCGCTGAGACGCGGGGTGAACTCCGCGCCAAGCTTCGGAACAAGCATGACTGTCCCGGCGATGGCGCCTATCGTCGCGGCAATGACCAGCGCGCGCGCTCGAATCGCGCCGTGCAGGACAAACCCGTAGATCCGCGTTAGGAGATGAGCGAGACCGTGCCGTTCGGGACGCGCATTCCACGGCAACCCGTAGTACGAGAGTACCGGTGACAAAAGAACCGCGATAAGCAGCGCACCAATCAAGGCAAAGATGAACGTCCACGCCATGGGACGAAACATCTTTCCTTCCGCACCTTCCAGCGTCAGGACGGGAACGAACACCACAAGTATGATAAACATGCCAAACGCGATGGGCCTTACGATCTCTTTGCTGGATGCGACAATGCACGCAAGGCGTTCCTTGGAGCTCAGCTTTCGACCCAAACGGGCTTGCTCTTCGCGCAATCGGCGCAGATTCACTTCAGTCATGACTACACTTCCGTCGACGAGTATCCCGAAGTCAATCGCGCCGAGACTGAGCAGGCTTGCAGCGATCGACATCTCGTACATGCCGACAACGGCGAACAACATCGCCATCGGAATCGTCACTGCAACAAGAAGTCCCGCCCGCATGTTGCCCAGCAAGAGGAACAACACGGCGACGACAAAGATGCCGCCAAGCAGCAAGTTGTGCTTAACGGTTCCGATGACCTGCGATACCAATTCTGTGCGGTCGTAGACAACAGAAATGGTGATGTCCTCTGGCAATGCCTGCGCGGCGGCGGCCAGACGCGCGCGCAATGCGCCCGTGACTTCGTTGCTGTTCTCGCCGAGCAACATGAAACCTAGACCCAGCAGCGCCTCTCCCTGTCCCTGAAATGTCACGGCTCCCCGCCGAATTTCATGATCGAGACGCACGTCGGCGACATCGCGAAGGAAAAGCGGTTGTCCATCGACCGCTCGTATCACAATGGACTGGATCTCATCGACGGATGAGACTCGCCCAAGACCATGCACGAGAAGCGATTCGCCCGCGCGATCAAGCTGCCCCCCGCCCACGTTCTCATTGTTGCGGCGCAGGGCATCTTCTATGTCACTCATCGTGAGACCATATTTCACGAGCGCCTCGGGATTGGCGATGACGTGAAACTGCTTCTCAAATCCTCCCCAACTGTTCACCTCGGCAACCCCGGGGACTTTGAGCAACTCCGGTTTGACCACCCAATCGTGCAGCTCGCGAATCTCCGACAGCGTCCGAGATGGGTTGCTGGATCGGACGACATAGTGGAGCACTTCGCCCAACCCCGTGGATATGGGGCCAAGCTGGGGACGGTCGATTCCCTCAGCCAGCTCAATCGAGTTCAGCCTCTCGGTTATGAACTGCCGCGCGGCGTAGATATCCGTGTCGTCACTGAACACCGCGACAACCTGGCCAAAGCCGAATTTCGACACCGACCGCGATTCCACCAACCCGGGCAATCCTGCGATCGCGAGTTCGATCGGCAACGCAATCTGCTGCTCAATCTCAGCCGCATTCAGCGACGGCGCGGTGGTATTCACTTGAACCTGCACCGACGACGTGTCAGGGAAGGCGTCAATCTCAAGGTCCGCCGCCCGCCACGCCCCGAAGCCACTGGCGCCCAGGAACGCCACGATGATGAAGATGCGATTCTCTAAGGCTAATGCAACGAGTCTTTCCAGCATTCGTGGTGTCCTCCCCTCAGTGGTCCGCGCAGCCAGCGCCAAGCCGCGCTTTGAGAAGTTCAGACTTCACGATGTAGCTGCCTTCAGTCACAATCTCTTCATCGGAAGCGAGGCCCGCAAGTACCACGACACGCCCGTCTGCTGCGGGACGTGTATCGATTCTTCTGGTCTCGAACAAGTCATCCTCGAGCCTGCGAAAGACTACAGGGATTCCGTCGACTTCTTGCACGGCGCCCGAAGGCACGGTGATGCCTTCATGTCGTTGAGAGTCTCCAATCTCTACGCGGCCAAAGAGCCCGTCCTTCAGGAGACCATCCGGGTTTGCCAAGACGGCCCTCGCCTGGACCATTCGAGTCTGAGGATCGACAATCGGGGCAATCCAATCGATCGTGCCGCTGAATGTGGACTCAGGGTAGGCATCGAAATGCGCTCGCACGTCCAAGCCGATCCCAATCGTGGATAACGCGCTCTCCGGAACGGAGAGCTGCAACCACATCGTGGACAGGTCGACAATCTGCAACAGGGGAGTGCCGGGTTCGACCGCCGCTCCGCGCGCGGCGCTGCGATCAATGACGGTCGCATCAAACGGAGCGCGAATCGGCGCCAAGGAATGCTCCTTGCCTCCCTTGACAGCCTTATCAATCTCGGACTGCTCCAAACCCAGATTCAAGAGATGCTGGCGCGCCTCATTCACGGCGCTCTGACATACGGCCGATGCCGCCTGCGCCGCCTCCAAGTCCTGGCGCGCAGATATCTGCTTCTCAAATAGGTCCTTCTCGCGCGACAACGATTGGCTGGCAAGTTGCGCTTCTGCCAACGCCTTCTTGTATTCGGCGGCAACCTGCGCCAGCTCCGGCGACCGCACCGTCGCAACAATCTCGCCCTCTCGCACCTGTTCCCCAACGTCTTTGAAAACGTCGACCAACACTCCGGACAGTAGTGTCGTGACGGCCGCGGATTTGTTGCGATTGAAGGACACGTGCCCCAATAGACTACGCGTCGTGTCCGCGGATTCGGAAGTGGGACGGCCCAATGTCACGCCGGCCTTACTCAGGGAGGAGTCCGATGGAAGCCGTACTTTGAGGCCTTGTCCCACCTTCAACGTGGACAACGTGTCCGGTCTGCAATTGCCGCATTCGGCTTCGGGCAACCGGTGCTCCCCACACATCGGCACACCTCCATTCGATGCGCCGGTCTCATGCTCGCGAGCATCTCCTGCCTCACTCCGGTGCTCATCCTTGCCTGCACGGGCTGCGTCTTGTTTCAACTCCGGATGACAAACCGTGCATTCGTCCTCGTATACGTTGTGCTCTTTGCACCACAGACGATTGGGATCGCGCTGAGCTTCGGGCTCGGTCGCGGTTGCTTTCCCCGCGTCGTGCGAAGCGCGATCCGTTGCAAATCCTTTTTCGCAACCGGGCATGCATATAGCCAGGACCACAATCGCGACTTGCGCCACGACGAGTCGAGTCATCTGCTTATTCATGATTCGTATCCTTGCGTTGATTCTGAGTATCGCGGTGAGTCAGCTCGTGAACGTCTACGCCTGCAAGAATCCCCGCGCCCAGGAGACGTTCCATATCCGCAACGGCAAGTTGAAAAGCGATTCGGGATTCAAGCAATTCCATGCGGGTGTTGACTACAGCGCGCTGAGCATCGAGCACGGCCAGAAAGTCAAACTTGCCTCGTTCGTATCCTTCGCGCGTTAACGCATACGTCGATTCGAGTTCGGGCAATACACGCGCGGCCAGCGACTCGGTGCGTTCTGCTGATGCCTGTGCTTGGGAATAGGATTCGGTCACCGAGGTAATCAGGTCATGGTCCCAAGCTCGGCGCTCAGCCCCAAGCTTTTCTTCTTGCAGTTCCGCTTCGAGAATTGCCCCCTGGTTCCGGTCACGAACCGGCAATGGTATCGAAGCCTCTAGCACCAGCGAGTGCTCCCAGTCATCTCCACGCGAATTGGTGCGTGAGGAAACGACACCCTCGGTGCCCAAGCTAATGCTCTCCGCGTTGCCTTCATTCAGGGCTGTCGCACGATAGCCCAGCCGCAATGTCAGATCGGGAACTCGCTTCGTCCGCTCAAGCGAGAGGACTGCACCTCTACGCTCCAATTCGGATGCCCAACGTTTCAGCATGGGATGACGATCGCGCCGCGCCAGGAGATCGTCCAGCGGCGGCACGTCGACGATTTGCGTAATGTCCCCCACGGCCTCCGCAAACTGGGGCCGCGTCGAACCCCACGTCGATGCCAATCGCACGCGCGCCTGATGCAATTCGCGCTCGCGTTGTGTTAGGTCAATTCGCGCGCGTTCCGCTTCTGCCCTCGCGCGTCGTCCTTCCAAGGGCGAAACGCTTCCCGCCTCCGCTAAACGGCCGACCGTTTCTGCCAGTGCCTCGGCAAGCTCGACAACCTGTCGCTCCTGCTTTAGATGCTCCTGCGCGGCCAGAGTCTCCGCAAATCGCGAGACGACCTGTCCGACTACCTCAAACCGGGCGACCTCATAGTCCCACTCGGCGATTGCGCGTTCGCTCTTCGCGACCGCGATACGAGCGGCGCGTTTACCGCCAAGTTCGATCAGTTGCGATAGCGAGAGCGTCATCTCAACATTCCCGAATGTACCGCTTCCCGCCTGCGATTCGCGTTCGAACTCGGCAGATACACCATCTGACGACAGTCCCGACGCCAGTACGTCGGCAAATGATCCCCCTTCACTCAATTGCCCCAACGAATCGAGCCATGCATTCGGGCGCAAACCCAATGCGCGTGTCGTGGATTCGCGCCTTGCGCCACTGCCCAGTCGTATGTCTTCAACTTCGAGCGACAATTCGGGATTGGGGCGCAACCGGGCTTGCAGCATGCGCGCGTCTCCCACGCGAATGTCATACGAAAACGTGGCCAACTGTGGATTCCCGGCAAGCGCCGCGACGACAGCATCACGCAAAGTCAAAGGACCTTGGGGCGCATCGATGGGCGCAGCGTTCTCCGCGAACACAAGCATCGCGGGCAAAAGGAATAGGACGATTCGGCACATGGGAAGACTCCTGTTCCAGACAGATTCCGTCAAAGCCAGAACGAATCAGTGGAAGGCAGGAAAAATCAGATTCGAAGGATGGTAGTACGAGGCGAATCGGGAGCAAGTCGCTCCCCGAAATCCAATAGACCAGTGACGTCGCATGGATTGGATGCAGGACTTAGATCCCGCTCACGAAATACGCTGGCGGCCAAGACCGTATCCGTGTGTGAATAGACAGGTCGCGCCTTCGACAGCATGCCGGTGCTTGCGAGAGGGACTTGAACACAACTCTGACACGTCTCCTCCGCGTGCATTTCACTGTCCGTATGCGAAGACGCGAAACAACACTGTGACCCCGCGCACGAAGTCTCTATCACAACCTTTCCATCCTCGCAGATGCAGAGGAACAGACCCTTTGCGTTGTGCAGCATCATTGCCGCAAAGAGACACGGAACGATTAGATATGGGACAACCTTGGTCATAGCGCCTAGATCATTGTGAAGATCACGGGACAAAGTCAAATCCGTATGACTGTCCCCGCAAAACGCTGATTCCCTTTTACCGTGTTTGCACCCTCTCATGGCCTCGCTAATCGCGATGCTCAGGATGATCGTGCGGATGCGTATGCGTGTGGAAGTGTCCGTGAGCGTGAAGTTCATTATGAAGACGGCGGTGAGCCGAAGTAAGCGTCAACCACATTCGTTTATGCCGCTCCACCTCACAACGCGTTCCCAGCGTATCCAGATAGGCCAGGGCCCCTTCGATTTGCTCAAGGATTGTCAGCGCGTCGGCTGCCGCAAAGAACGGGGAGCCTTCCACGGGTATCATGACTGGCGACGTGTGCGCGATTATCACTTCTGGCTTGTCGGCGTACTTGCCTCGAACCAGCACGGCTATCCACGAGCTTTTTCCAATAGAAGTTGACCAATGCCCCTCCGCTTCCCACGCTCCAACAGATTGGCTTTCGCGAATCTCGCCGTTCACAATCAACTCGACACGTGTCATCGGAACCGTAACCGTCGCAGCGCGCCATTCGACCTCGACAGTTCCCCCGCTGCTCTTCATCGATATCCACGATCCGGAACGATGGCCGTCGACCGAGAACTCGAGTAGCGGTCCGTACGTAACGAACGTGTGCCCTTTTCGTACCGCTTCCATCCACGCTTCATACGTGAATGCCTGGTCTTCCTCCAGATGTGCGTACGTGCGGATTGCACCCACGGCCGTTGAAGCGGTCATCTTGTCGGTGCCTCCAACCGCCGCATGGAAGTAGCCGCAGTTCAGGTAGCGATACCAGTCGGACAACGAGTACGGATCGATGCCTCCATAGAGATTCCCCCACGAAGTCATTTCAACGGCGTCCACGTCTCCGCTTATCAGATTGGCGGCATTCTCGCATCGCGGATTCGGAAAATGCGGCATGACCACCAATCCGCCTTGCGACTTGCATTGCCTCGCCCACTCCGACAGCAACACCCCGACAGGGTCGCCCAGTGCCGATTCATCGGGACCACCCACGCACAACGGCGCAATGAGGTTACCTCGGTATCCCAGCAACGAAATGTGCCCCAACACGTGTTGGCGATTCTCTGTGCCCACGCGCACTAGCCATTCGCCGTCGCCCCCAGCTTCCTTCGAACCGAAAGTCGTTTTCCCGTCGAAGTCGCCCACGTTCGTCATCAACTCACCCCATTGGCTTGCCAACAGGTTGACGACATTGACACCTTCGGCGCTGCCTTCGAGCATGGCCGTCTGCGGCGACAGAAAATGGACATGTGTGTCCGCGGTCACCCAGCCACGCTCGCGCCACGGAAGCACTCTCTCTATTTCGATGGTAATGGACTCCGTGGCCGGCGTTATGCGCTGCACACGGCGAATGGGGCGAATTTCAAAGCCTTTGCTAACTTCGATGAAGACGTTGCCTATCGGCAAATCAAGGGTCGCCTCGCCCGAAATGTACGTGCAGGCATGTCTCTGCTGATGGAGGAATTCAGGCGCGTAGTCTTCAATCCATCCATAGTTGATAAATCGATGCCGGTCAAGCGGCGCAAGGTATTCGCCTGCCTCACCGTGTACGTGCAGCTTGACCGGGACAGGCCGCTTGGAAGTCTTGTCGATGACTCGAAACGATACCCGCCGCGCCGTCGGCGATACCGGCGTCAGCGGTCCGGCCTTTGTTCCCTTCTCAAGGTCCGATACCGCAATCATCCTTCCTGCAACATGGAACTTCGCGTCTCGATGACAGGTGTACTCCACTAACACTTCCCGATCCGATATCTCGGGAAGCTGATTGTTGTACGACTCGCTCCACGTATCGTTGGGATAGATCGCCCTCGGCACAGCCGAGATAATCTGCCCCAAATCGATCTGAATCTGTTTATACAGACCGTGCTCCGACAAGGCGCGATCGAAGAGGACACCTTTCGGCAGGTTCAGAATTGCTTTCTTCCGCGGCTCCCAGCGCAATGGCAGCGACGTTGCGTTTCCCGCGGAAACGCCCGAAAGCAGAACGCCCCACCCCTTGGGTTCTATCCGCAACGAAGCAATGCGCTTCTCCGGATACGGATTCTCCCACGCCCATAGCCAGTTGACCCACGGCAGAATATCGGGTTGCCGGACCCGCGTCTGACTCCCTCCGTAGTAACCCTCCGTAGCTCCAGGAGGCGGAGGAATCACCTGCTCGTGCACGGGAGGAATTGAGAAGGGCTTCGAGGAAGCGACGGCCTTGAAGCAATTCTCTCCCCAAATGCGCGAAAACATGCCAATCTGATGGCGCCGCAGAATAGTCTGTCGAATTTCCGTCCCGTCTCGGTACTCAAACACGTAGTCAGCGACCGGTTCCGCAAGACGGCCTATTCCGCGCGTTGGCGACAGAAAACCGTGTTCGTTCCAGTCGATGGCCTCGATGTCCGTGGTGTGCATGAAGACTAACCACGTCACACGCGAGCAACCCAACGGCACCGAGACAGTCTCCTCCTTTGCGAAAAGAGGTTTCTTCACCTCAAAGGGAATGCCCCAGCATGTGCATTGCCCCGTGGGTGCGCGCGATGCCGCTTCGCACATGGCCCTGGAAGCGCCGGCTTCCTTCAAGCGCGAGAATGTCGTATTTCCCTTCAGCGGTACTGCGCGAAAAAGCGGCGATCGCGGACCGTCATGAATCGACGCCATGCTTCAAGCCCCCAAGTGCTGTTACCCGTTCGCAATGCCTCGCATGAATTCTGCGCTGATACGGGCGCTCTCGAACGAATCACGCTTGCAGATGTCCTGCTCCACGATATACCACCGCACATCCGCCTGACGTGCTGCCGCGAATATGCTTTTCCAATCCATCATGCCGCGGCCCATCTCCGTGAACGAATGCGGTTCCTCCGGCTCCATGTCCTTCACATGCAGCAGCGGACAGCGTCCGGCGTATTTCTTAATTGTGGCCACGGGATCGACGCCTCCAAACTTGACCCAGTACGAATCGATTTCGGCAGCCAGGTTTTCCGGATCGGTCAACTCGAAGATCAAGTCGAAGATATACGTGTCATCGATGCGCTCAAACTCGTGCGCGTGGTTGTGGTAACAAAGCGAAATGCCCACTTCGCGCAACTTCGAGCCCGCGTCGTTCATCGCCGCGATGTTCGCCTTCCATGCTTCGGCATCCGGACACAGGTCGCCTCCGAGCCAAGGAACGATCACGAAGGACAACCCAAGCGATTCGGCAATCTCCGCGGCTTTGGTCGTGTCCTGGGTCAATTCCTTGAATCCGATATGCGCGCTGATGGCCGTGAGACCTGCATCGGCGAGGAAATAGCTGTATTCCTCGGCGGTGTAGGGCCCAAGACCCGCCAATTCAACATGGTCGTAGCCAATCTCCTTGACCCGCTTTAGCGAACCTGGAATGTCCTTTTCCATGTGGTCCCGTATCGTATAGAGCTGCAGCG